>CALRHN010000015.1:0-8224 GCA_943359425.1 Candidatus Nomurabacteria bacterium
ATGCTCGGCCTCGTCGGCGGCATCCACGTGACGCCCGGACCATTTTCTATTTATCGCAAATCCGTCTTTGATACGATCGGCAAATTCCGCAAGGCGCATAACACCGAAGACATGGAGATCGCCTACCGCATGCAGACGAATCATTTCATCATTGAACAGTGCCACGACGCCTTCGTCTATACGGTCGCACCCCGTTCGGTGAAGAAACTGTACAAACAGCGTCTCCGCTGGATCTACGGATTCATCCAGAACACGATCGACTACCGCCGCGTTCTCTTCCGTCCGCGCTACGGCAACTTTGCCATCTTCACTCTGCCATCAGGCATTCTCGCCGTCATCGCTGTCTTATATCTTTTCGCAGTGAGCGCGTACGAGCTCGTGCACTTTGCCGTACAGGGCATCGTGCGATTGCAGACTGTCGGATTCCATTTGCCGCCGGTGCATCTCAACTGGTTTTTCTGGAATACGCAGTCGCTCATCTTTATCAGCATCATCATGTACGGACTCTTCTTCCTGCTCATCATCCTCGGCAAGCGTATGGCAGGCAGGCCGTTCCGCGCATCTTTCGACGTCTTCTGCTTCCTCGGAGTTTTCGGCGTCGTTGCGCCGTTCTGGTTCATGCGCGCGGCATGGAAGACGGTAACCGCCCAAGGCACGAGTTGGCGTTAATTTTTTATGAATCCTACACCTATCGACTGGAGAAAATATTTCGTTGTATTCGTCATCACGGTCTGTCTCTTCGGCACCGCATTCTATTTGAGTTCGTATTTCAATAACCGAAAAGTTGATCAATTGAAATCCATTCAGGACAAGATCTCGGTCGACATCGCCTCGTCAGAGACACAGTTCCAGCTCTTGCAGGAACTCTCTTGTCAGGACGTTGCGCAAGGGACGCTCACCGATGCGTTGAACGACTTGGCGGCCAAGATCTCCTACAGCGAACAGAATCTTCAGAATCAGACACAGGTGACGGAACTGAAACGCTACTACTCACTCCTCGAGATCAAAGACTATCTCCTCGTCCAGAAGATCAAGGCGAAGTGTGGCACGACGGTTATTCCGATATTCTATTTCTACACAACGGCCGAGAACTGCAGCGAATGTATCCGTCAGTCTGCCGTGCTCACCGAACTGCGCGACACATTCCCGATGCTGCGTGTCTATTCGTTCGACTATACGACGGACCTCTCTGCCCTCCAATCGCTCGAGAAGATATTCAAAGTGAAAGATACCGAACTGCCCGCCCTCGTCATGAATGAGCATCTCTACACCGGATTCCACTCCATCGAAGATATCGAGAAGATCCTGCCCGAGCTCGCCAAGAGCCAGGCCTTGAAGGAAAAGGCGGCGGTAAAGGTTGAGCAATAGAAATCGCTCCCCCCAAAAACCTTTTAGTAAATAAGGGGTTTTTGCTTGGGGAAAAGTATGTTCTTGCCAAAGCGGCGAGGGGAGGGGTATACTTTCGGCATTATCAAGGTCAGCTAATTTTTAGTATCTTTTAATCATGAATCCACAGAAACATGTTATGAAAGTTGTCGGTGTGCTCGTCGTCATTGTGATCGCTGTATTCTTCATCGTGAAGTTTGGTGGCAATAGCGGACAGACAGGAAAAGTTTATAACCCAGCTTCGATGACAGTCGATACCTCTCATCCAGGCATAAATAACTGCAACCCTAATAACACTGGTTCTACCTGTACGAGCACCTGCGATCAAGGTAATCCTCCAACGTGTTTTCATCATTCGGTATACACATATTCAAATGGTACCACCTGTGACAATGTTGCCGCCGGTGCTTGTCCAATCGTTGTTAACCCAGGACACACGACTACTCCTGCAAATTAAACATTTAAAGATTTTATCTGAAAATAAAAACACCCTTTACGGGTGTTTTTATTTTCTTTACGGAGCCGCCTCTCGGATTCGAACCGAGGACCTTCACTTTACAAAAGTGTTGCTCTACCAACTGAGCTAAGGCGGCGTGGGTACACTCTACTATTCTTTCGTCTGTTTATCAACCGGTGCTTGTTCGAGCTCCTGAATCTTCGCCTTGTACTCCTTGATATGCTCGAGGAATTTCGACGGGCCTTCTCCGCGCTCCTTCGCTCCGCGATGGAGGAAGCCGAGCAGTTTGTCATGGACGCGCTTGTCCTGTTTGCGCACCCAGTAGGCGATACGGATCCAGAGTTTCAATGCGAGCAATGCTCCGTGATGGATCGTAGCCTTCGTGTACTCCCGCAGACTTTGCTTGAACGCCGCATGGTCGAAACTGGGCCAGCTCTCAAGCGTTTCTTCGACGACCACTCGTCCGGCCCGTATCTGCCATGCGCGATAGCAGACGAGGGCGACGATGAGAATGAGCGATATGATGAATAAGAAGAGTGCTACCATAGGATTGTTTTATGCGACGGAAGCGACGCTGTAGGATTCGAGCGTTGCGCCGGCCTTTGCGAGCAGCGCGCCCACGGTGAGGTCAGGATTCTTGATGAAGGCCTGATCGACGAGCGTGCGTTCTTTGAAATATGTATCGATCTTGCCGTCGAGGATCTTCTGTTTTATCTCGGCAGGTTTGTCGAGGTCGGCAACTTCTTTCGAACAAAGTTCCGTGACTGCGGCACGCGTGTCGGCAGGGATGTCAGTCTTCGTCCGGTATTCCGGATGCATGGCCGCGATATGCATGGCGATGTCTTTCGCTAGGTCTTCCGTTCCGCCGGTGAGGGCGACGACGACGCCTGAACGGCCACCGTGAACGTATGAGCCGATCGTTGCACCTTCGACTGTGATGATGTCACCGAGCTTGATATTCTCTCCGACTTTTTGAATGACGGGATTGATGTCGTTCTCGGCATCGATCGCGCCTCCGGCGAGGGCTTTCTTCGCGAGGAGTGCGGCGAGGTCGGTAAAGTCGCTGTTTTTCGCGACGAAGTCTGTCTCACAGCGGAGCGTCAGCATGACGGCCTTGCTGCCGGATTTCTCAACAGCAACGACGCCATTCGTCGCTTCCCGATCGGATTTCTTCGCAGCGATCTCGGTGGATTTCTTCTTCAATATCATGAGGGCCGTTTCCATGTTGCCTCCGGCCTCTTCGAGCGCTTTCTTGCATTGCATGACGGAGACGCCTGTCTGGTCGCGCAATTCTTTAATTTGTTCGGTGGTGATCATATGAGTGTGTAGTGATTTCAAAAAATTGGTAAGCGGCGCCGGAGCGCCTGAACGATAGCGGGAACTAGGCAGCCGCCGCTTCGGGGCGGACAGCGAGACCGCTGCGGTAGGCTTCGGCGAGAGCATCGACGAAGTAGGCGATCGAGGTCATGGATGCATCGTTGCCGAGGATCGGATGATCGATGTTCTTGATATCGCAGTCAGTGTTGAGCAGAGCGATGACGGGAACTCCCATGACGCGCGCTTCGGCAACGGCGATGTATTCGCGCTTCGGATCGACGACGAGGAGAGCGTCAGGCATTTTCTTCAGCGTCACGAGTCCGCCGAAATGCGTGTTCATCTTCTCGACTTCGCGGTCGATGAGCAGGCGCTCTTTCTTCGTGTATTTTTCGAGTTCGCCTTTCTCCTTCTGCTCGCGGAGATCTTCGAGGCGGGCGATGCGTTTCTTGATTTCAGAAAAGTTTGTGAGAATGCCGCCGACCCATCGTTCGGTCACGTACGGCATCACGAGCTCTGCGGCTGCGCGGCCGACAGTCGCTTTCGCTTCAGGCTTTACGCCGACCATGAGCACTTGCTTGCCGGTGGCGCCGAGAGACTTCATGAACGCTTCCGCGCTCGCAAGGAGCTCTTCGGTCTTCTCGAGGTCAATAATATCTACCTTATTCTTCGTGGCAAAGATGTACTTTGCCGTTGACGGATGGCGGCGGCTCTTCGAATATCCGAAGTGAGCGCCTGCTTTGAACATCTCGTCGATGACGGGGGAATTGTCTTTTTGCATGGTGAATTCACCTATTGATTAATGCTCCTTTCGAGGGGAGGCTTCCGTTTTTAAGCATTACAGCCTATCTACAGTCCGACCTAGGTCGGACCACGGATGCGTCGAGTATAATAACAGAAAAAGCCCCTAATAGCAAACATTGTCGGGAGGGGAGTTTTAGGGTAGTATAGCCCTTATGAAGCAGTCAACACTATTTACCAAGACACAGAAGGAGAGCCCTGCCGACGAGGTCTCCAAAAACGCCGAGCTCCTCATCAAGGCCGGCTTTATCAACAAAGAAATGGCAGGCGTCTATTCCTACCTACCGCTCGGCCTCCGCGTTATGAAGAAGATCACGGGCATCATCCGCGATGAGATGAATGCCATCGGCGGACAGGAGATAGTCATGACGGCGCTCCAAGATCAAGCGCTCTGGGAGAAGACTGATCGCTGGGACGACAAGAAAGTCGATATCTGGTTCAAGACCAAACTGAAGAGCGGAAGCGAGATAGGACTCGGCTGGAGCCATGAAGAACCGCTCGTTGCTATCATGAAGAATTTTATTTCTTCGTATCGCGATCTGCCGACGGCTGTCTATCAGTTCCAGACAAAATTCCGCAACGAGACGCGCGCGAAGTCAGGCATCATGCGCTGCCGCGAATTCGTCATGAAGGACCTCTATTCGTTCTCGCGCAACGAAGCCGAGCACGAAGCGTTCTATGAGAAAGCCAAAGAGGCCTATAAAAATATTTTCAAGCGCGCCGGCATCGGCCATCTGACATATCTGACCTTCGCATCCGGCGGAATCTTTTCGAAATACTCGCATGAATTCCAGACAGTAACGGCGGCGGGTGAAGACACTATCTATATAGACGAAGAAAAGGGCATTGCGGTCAACCACGAAGTCCTCACGGACGAAGTGCTCGCACAGATCGGCACGTCGCGCGAGAAACTCGTCGAACAGACAGCCGTCGAAGTCGGAAATATCTTCACGCTCTCCGATCGTTTCTCGAAACCGCTCGGCCTCAAATTCAAAGACGAGAACGGCGAAGAGAAAAACGTCTTCATGGGCTGTTACGGCATCGGGCCCGGACGCCTCATGGGCACGATCGTCGAGACGCTCTCCGACGACAAGGGCATGATCTGGCCCGAATCTGTTGCGCCGTTCCGCGTGCACCTACTCGCGCTCGGCGAAGACGCCGATGCGCGCGATGAAGCGGAGAAACTCTATACGCAGTTGCAAGCACAGGGAATCGAAGTTCTCTTCGATGACCGCACGGCAGTATCCGCAGGAGAAAAATTCGCCGACGCCGACCTCATCGGAATCCCATGGCGCGTTGTCATCTCTCCGCGCAGTCTGAAAGACGGCGGCGTTGAAGTGAAGAAGCGCACTGAAGAGAAGGGAAGTGTCATCAAGATCGAAGATTTTATCGCCTCGCTCAAATAATTCTCCGCATTTCCAATGTTCAAGAAACTCTACAAATTATTTTCAAATGATATCGGCATCGATCTCGGAACGGCGAATACGCTCGTGTATTTGCGCGGCCACGGCATCGTCATCAATGAGCCGTCCGTTGTCGCTATCAACCAGAAGACGGGACAGATTGTCGCCGTCGGAACGGAGGCGAAACAGATGATCGGCCGAACGCCGGCGCACATCAAGGCCGTCCGTCCTATCGTCGACGGTGTTATTTCGGATTTCGAAGTGACGGAAGAAATGTTGGCCTATCTCATCGGCAAGGCCGAAAAAATTTCAAAGAAATTTTTTCGGCCCCGTGTCGTCGTCGGCGTCCCATCCTCGATCACGAATGTCGAGATCCGCGCCGTCTATGATGCGGCAAAATCCGCCGGAGCGCGCGAAGTCCACATCATCGAAGAACCGATGGCCGCTGCGATCGGCATCCGCTTGCCGGTCAAAGACCCCGTAGGTTCCATGGTCATCGACATTGGCGGAGGAACGACGGACATCGCCGTTATCTCGCTCGCCGGAATCGTCCGTTCGAAGAATCTCAAGATCGCTGGCGACAAACTCAACAATGACATCATTTCTTACCTGCGCGACGAATTCAAGCTCCTGATTGGCGAGAAGACTGCCGAAGGCGTGAAGATCGCCATCGGCTCCGTCCTCCCGGGCCCATTCATGGAAGCCGAAGTCCGCGGCCGCGATCTCGTGACGGGACTGCCGCGCGAAGTCATCGTCACCGACTCCGACATCCGCGAAGCGATCTCGGCATCCATCGCCAACCTCGTCGACGGCGTGAAAGAAGTTCTCGAAACGACTCCGCCTGAAATACTCTCCGACGTCATGCACCGCGGCATCGTTCTCTCCGGCGGCGGCGCCCTCATTCAGGGTCTCGACCAATTGCTCGAGAGCGTTCTCAAGATCCCTATCTATGTCGCCGAAGATCCGCTCTCTGCGGTTGCGCGCGGCTCCGGCGTCGTGCTCGAAGACGTCGAATTCTATGAAGAGCTTTTGATCAACACAGAAAATGCAGTCCCTCCCCGCTAGAAAAAATCCTCGCAAGAGAAATCAATTCATCGGCACGAGCGTTGCCGTTTTTCTTCTCGCCATCCTTATTATTTTCCCCGGCGTGACGCGTTCTCTCGGCCACGCAGGGGAATACATTCTTACGCCGGTACTCCATCTTGGTCAGAGCATTGGTCGCGGATTCAGCGCTATGGGCACGAATTTTCGCTCGAAACGCGCCCTTCAGACCGAGAACGATATGCTCAAGCAACAGCTCGTCGAAGCCGGCGTCCGCATTGCCGATCGCGATGTTCTCGCCACGGAAAATGCCGACTTGAAAGATATTCTCGGACGTAAAGGAGAGGGCAATCTCGTTCTTGCCACAATCATCTCAAAGCCGAGCCGCTCTCCGTATGATACCGTCGTCGTCGATATCGGCGCGAATGCCGGCATATCGGCGGGTGCGGAAGTTTTCGCCTATGGCAATATTCCGATCGGCTCTGTTAGAGAAGTGTATCCGACATCGGCCAAGATCGAACTTTTTTCTACGCCCGGCCACAAGGAACTCGTCACGCTCCAAGGCACGAATATTCAGGCCGAACTCACGGGTCGCGGTGTCGGCAACTTCGAAATGACGCTCTCGCGCGAAGTCGCCGCTCCGACAGGCACGGCCGTACTCTCGACGACGCTCACGCCCTACGTCATCGGCACGGTGCAGAAAATTCTCTCCGATCCGCGCGATCCGTTCCAGAAGATTCTCATCATGAGTCCGGTCAACATCCAACAGCTCAAATGGGTTGAGATACGGAAATAAATTTGTGAAGCCTCTCTCTTTTCATATTGAAAAAAAGCTCGATGGCGCGCTCGGCCGTGCTGGCGTCATAACGACGCCGCACGGAGATATTCGTACTCCTGCCTTCGTCTCTGTCGGCACCAAGGGCACGATGAAGGGCATCACGCCCGATATGCTCGCCAGTCTCGGCGCGCAAGTCATGCTCGCCAACACGTATCATCTGTATCTGCAGCCCGGCGACGAACTCGTCCGCGACGCGGGCGGATTGCACGCATTTGCGAACTGGCACGGCCCGATGATGACGGACTCCGGCGGATTCCAAGTCTTTTCTCTCGGCGCCGCATTCGGCAAAGGCATTTCAAAAATTCTCCATCCGGTGGATCCGTCGCTCCAGATTCCCGAGCGCTCATCTGCCGATGACGGCGTTGCGCGTCTCGCAACGATAGGCAACGACGGCGTTTCATTCCGTTCGCATATCGACGGCAGCCTTCATTACTTCACTCCCGAACGCTCCGTCGAAATACAGCACAATCTCGGAGCTGACATCATATTTGCCTTCGACGAATGCACGTCGCCGCACGAAGATCGCCGTTATCAGGAAGAAGCTCTCTCGCGTACCCACGCATGGGCGAAGCGTTCTCTCGAATATCATCGAACGAAACCGAATGCCGAAAAGCAGGCTTTGTTTGGCATCGTCCAAGGCGGCCGCGACGAAGAACTCCGCAGGAAATCCGCGCGTTTTCTTGCTGGGCTATGTCCGCCAGCTGGCGGATTCGACGGCTTCGGCATCGGCGGATCGTTCGACAAGGACGACTTGCACAGTGCCGTGCGCTGGGTGAACGAAGAATTGCCCGAAGACAAGCCGCGTCACCTGCTCGGCATCGGCGAACCGGAAGATCTCTTCATGGGCGTGGAGAACGGTGTCGATCTCTTCGACTGCGTCGCGCCGACGCGCAATGCCCGTAGCGGCGCATCGCTCTATACGAGAGGGGGGAGAATGAATCTTCTCAATGCCGAATACCGCGAGGATTTTTCTCCGATCGAAAA
>CALRHN010000015.1:8234-10051 GCA_943359425.1 Candidatus Nomurabacteria bacterium
GATTGCGGATGCTATGCCTGTCAGAATTTTACGCGTGCCTACATCGCGCACCTTTTCCGCGCGAAAGAAATGCTCGCCGGAACGCTTGCTTCTATCCACAACCTCTATTTCATCGTCCACCTCGTCGACGACATGCGCGAAGCGATCATCGATGGTACATTTAAAGAATTGAAGGAATCATTTTTGAAAAAGTATGGAAAATAATATACAAGTGCCCGAAAAAGGTTTCTACTATCACTACAAGCACGATCCGAACGGGCCGATAAACAACTACGCTTACGAAGTCGTCGGCTTGGGCCAGCACTCGGAGTTGCATGATAATCCTGCCGGCGTTATGGTCATCTATCGGCCGCTCTACGAAGCCTACGTCTACAAACAAGGCAAATGGTTCGATGTTCGCCCTCGCGATATGTTTGTGGAAAATGTCACCAAAGGTGACAAGACTTTTCCACGCTTCTCCAAGATTACTGATCCGTCCGTTATCACAGAACTCGAAAAAATTCGAGAAAGAATGTATACTGGCTAGTCATGCCAATATTTAAACTCAAAAGCGATTGGGCTCCGGCGGGCGATCAGCCTGCGGCCATTTCTGCCCTCGAAAAGGGTCTCAATAAAGGTTTGCGCAAGCAGACGCTCTTGGGCGTGACTGGTTCGGGCAAGACTTTCACCATGGCCAACATCATCGCCCGCCACGACAAGCCGACGCTCGTCATCGCTCACAACAAGACTCTCGCCGCCCAGCTCGCGCAGGAATACCGCGAGTTCTTCCCCGATGCCGCTGTGCATTATTTCGTTTCCTACTACGACTTCTACCAACCGGAAGCCTATATGCCGACGACGGACACATATATAGAGAAGGACGCGCAGATCAACGAAGAGATCGATCGTCTCCGCCACGCATCCACGGCCGCCCTTCTCACGCGCCGCGACGTCATCATCGTCGCATCGGTCTCGTGCATCTATGGTCTCGGAAGTCCTGAAGAGTACGAGAAAGAGCATCTCATGCTCCATGTCGGCGACACACTCGCGCGCAATGATTTGCTCAAACACTTGATCGCCATCCATTACGAACGCACAAATGCCGATCTTTCGAGCGCGCAGTTCCGCGCCCTCGGCAACCGCGTCGACGTCATGCCGGTCTCGGAGACGTTCATGTATCAGATATTTATCGATGCCGACAAGGTCACGAAGATCCTCGTCGTCGATCCGGTCTCGTCGCATGTCCTCGAAGAGGTGCAGGACATGTTCCTCTTTCCGGCGAAACATTTCATCACCGATCCGATCAAGAAGAACAATGCTCTGAAATCCATCAAGGCCGAGCTTGCCGCCCAACTGAAAAAATTCGAGAAAGGAGGCAAGCTCCTCGAAGCCGAACGCCTAAAACGCCGGACGAATTACGATCTCGCCATGATCCGTGAAATGGGCTACTGCTCCGGCATCGAGAACTATTCGCGCCATCTCTCGGGCAAAGCCGCGGGTGATCCGCCGGAAACGCTTCTTTCGTATTTCCCGCACAAGAAAAACGGCGAGCCGGACTTTCTCACCGTCATCGACGAATCGCACGTTACGGTACCGCAACTCAACGGCATGTACGCCGGCGATCAGGCGCGCAAGAAAACGCTTATCGAATTCGGCTTTCGTCTGCCGTCCGCTGCCGATAACCGCCCGCTCAAATATCCCGAATTCGAAGAGCGCGTCGGCCAAGTCATCTATACGACGGCAACCCCTGCGGACTATGAACGCGAACACAGCGAAGCTATCGACGAGCAGATCATCCGTCCGACGGGACTTATCGATCCGGAAATAATAGTTCGGCC
>CALRHN010000015.1:10061-10392 GCA_943359425.1 Candidatus Nomurabacteria bacterium
GAAGGGGAATTACGGCGGCCAGATCAAAGACTTCATCGCCGAAACGGAGGCGACGATCAAGCGCGGCTTTCGCGTCCTCGCAACGACGCTGACGAAGAAAATGGCCGAGGACCTTTCGATATATTTGAAGGAGAAAAAGATCAAGGCCGAATATTTGCATAGCGATATCAAGACGATCGAGCGCATCCAAATATTAACGCAATTCCGCAAAGGCGAATTCGACGTTCTCGTCGGAGTGAACCTGCTGCGTGAAGGACTCGACCTGCCCGAAGTCGCTCTCATCGGAATCCTCGATGCGGACAAAGAAGGCTTTCTCCGTTCGGAAACGTCC
>CALRHN010000015.1:10402-12236 GCA_943359425.1 Candidatus Nomurabacteria bacterium
GACCATTGGCCGAGCCGCCCGCAACAGCGAAGGCCGTGTCATCCTCTATGCCGATGTCATGACTGGTAGCATGGAAAAGGCGATAGGCGAGACGAATCGCCGCCGGCAGATACAGCTGTCATACAACAAGGCGCACGGCATCACGCCGAAAACGATCATAAAGAATATCAAAGACATCACCGAACAGATGGAGAGCAAGCATGGCAAGGCGGTGAATGCCGAACTCGACCTCGATATTTTGTTATTTAAAAAATTGGCAGAGAAAGATAAAAAGATGCTTGCCCGAATTGCGAAGCAAGGCGGGTCCGACGAAGAACGCGAGAAGTTAGTCTACGACAAGATCATAAAGATGAAAGAAAAAGAAATGAGCCGTTCGGTCAAAGCTCTCGACTTCGAAACGGCGGCAATTCTCCGCGATGAAATAATAGTGCTCCGCAAAAAAAAGCGGGGACAAGGAAGTAATAGGATAGGAAAAGTATAATAACTCTAGATATGTTGCACATTTATGCTATCGCTTAGAGTTGCAACATATTTTAGATCAGAGTATGCTTAGACCATGAGTGTCACGGAAGAAATTTTGGAATTTCTGTGCACGCCAACAATCACCGGTAAAGGCGTCGCGATGAACGGGATCGGACTTCCTGTGATGTTTTTTGATTTATTTGCTCCGAGTACGATACGGAGCGCTGTTTCCAAGCTTAAAAAGAAAAAATACGTAGTTTTTTCCGGTTCCCGTATCGTGGTTACTAAGGAAGGGGAACGATATTACAAAAAGCGTTCCGCACGGATGCGTATGTTTGATTCTCCTTTCCCCAAGAATGCTCCAAGGAACCTCTTGCTCTTCTTCGATATACCCGAAGAAAGAAAAGCCGAAAGAGAATGGCTTCGTCGCCAACTTCGGAAGTTCGATTACACGATGATTCAACGCTCTGTCTGGGTCGGTCCTTCGCCACTACCGAAGGAATTCAAAGATTACGTTAAACATATTTCTTTGGATGATCACCTAAAAGTATTCAAGCTTGCGAAAGGGTATACGGGAAAAATCTGACGATGTTTTTGTTGCAAAACTACGCGATAGCATAGAAATGCAACAACGCCAGCCAGAATATATTATTGGGTAAAAAAAATAGCGCACCGGATTTCCAGTACGCTCATTTTTTCAACTTCCTTCGTTTTATAATATCAGAACTATGGAGTTCTGATTGTGCCGGCAGTACTATTACTTTCATGTCTTTCCCGAAGAGCTCAATCATTGTCTTTGGACAAGTCTCGATATCTTCGGTTGTTTCTGAAACGACAAGTGCTTCGGGATGTATTTTTTGAATCGCTTTGTTGAGCTCTTCATATGATTTTGCTATAAATACGTAATTTACGTATTTATATGCCTTTCCCGACATTCTCTTTGCACGTGTAAGTTCAGAATTGATTGGCCTTGATTCTCCTTTCCGTCTTTTTATTAAATCATCGGATTGCAGAATAACAACTAAAACATTGCCGAACTCACGAGCTTTTCGCAGGTAACGTCTATGTCCGACGTGGGGAACATCAAAGGCACCTGTTGTTACAACGGTACCGGTTGCGGGAAGGACAAGAACTAGCTCATCCAAACTCCCAAACAATTTATTTGCTTTCATTTTGGAAGAGCTGTTTTTTAAACTCAGTACATTTTTAACATATTTATCCTTATTTGTCAACGCTTGCCAGGTATGCTACAATAGGAGCAGTTAAATAGAGACAGACACCCCCAAGCGCACTTGGCGGGTGGGATTCTGTTGTTATAGAAAGACATGAAAAAACACGAACCTCTGGAAAAAATAATAGTGAAAGGCGCTCG
>CALRHN010000016.1 GCA_943359425.1 Candidatus Nomurabacteria bacterium
AGATCCACAACAGCTCCGTCCATGAGTTCGAATTCCCGGACACCATAGAGACTACGACGGCAGGCGGTGTTGTGACACATGACGGCAAGATGATCGTCGTGAGTCAGCACGGGAATTTCTGGTCTCTGCCCAAAGGCGGCGTCGAGGAAGGCGAAGATATTCTCGATGCGGCGAGGCGCGAGATATATGAAGAGACCGGCGTTACGGAACTCCGGTACGTCAAAGCGCTCGGCGAATATACGCGACACAGGATATTCAAGGATGGCAGGCCGAATACGGCCGAGTTCAAGCACTTGAAATTCTTTCATTTCGTCACGACTGAGACTGATCTGTGCTCGCAAGATCCCGACAATCCCGAGGCGGTCTGGATTCCCATTGACGATGCGCCCGCGAAACTCACGCATCCTGCGGACAGGGAATTCTTGCAGTCCGTTCTTCCGCTCATTCGATCCTGACTGTCACAGCGGCTGCCATCATCCGTCTCTAGTATTGTGCGTACTCTGAAAATATATGAAGAAGTCACTTAAAACTCTCGGTTTATACGCCCTCGTCGCCATTTTCATAACGTTCTTCCTCGCCCTCTTCTTCAATGTAACGACGCGGGGTCTTTCGCCATCGGCTCCGGCCGTGGCCACTCTCCCTGCGAAGAAGCCGACCGTTCCGAAAACTCCTCCTTCCGTGCCTGTCGCCGTGCTTCCCGCCGGTCCCATCGAGAAGAGCTTCATGCTGCCCGAACTCGCGTGGATCCCGCAGACGTTCAATAACTGCGGGCCGGCGACGACGGCAATGGTGCTCGAGCATTTTGATATTCACGTCAGCCAAGCGACGACACGGGCCGCGCTTCGCACCAACCCCGACGATAAAAATGTTTTCACGTATGAGATACAAGAATATTTGAAGACGAAAGGTGTCGGCTCGCAGCTCCTCTACAACGGCAACGTCGCTCTGTTGAAACGCATCCTTGCGAACGGCTATTATGTCATCGTCGAAGATCTCTTCACTCCCGATGACGACATCGGCCACGACATAATCGTGCGAGGATATGACGACGCGGCGGGGATTTTCATCGTGGAGGATTCGTATTACGGCCCGACGATAGAAGTGAAGTACGCGACCTTTGACGCCGAGTGGAAAGGATTCAACCGCGAATACCTGCCGGTCTATCTGCCGAAGGACGAGCCGAAGGTCGCCGCAATCATCGGTGCGGATTTTGATCGCGCGACAATGTTCCAGCATTCGGTTGCCTTCAATCTCGCCATAACGAAGAGCAATCCAAAAGACATGTATGCATGGTTCGATCTCGGGACGAGCTATTTCGGATTGCAGGATTACACACGCGCAGCCGCAGCCTTCGACGCGTCCCGTGCCCTCGGCTGGCCCATGCGCATGCTCTGGTATCAGATACAGCCCGTGCAGACGTACAATGAGATCGGCAGATTCCAGACCGCTCTCGATCTCGCGCGCAAAGGACTCGTCTACAACGATTCATTCGCCGAACTGCACTATGAATCTGCCGTCGCATTGAAAGGCCTCGGCAAAACGGCCGAAGCGCGCGCCGAGGCCGAGAAAACCCTCGTCATGGATCCCGATTTCCAAAAGGCGAAGAATCTCCTCGCCACTTTACAAGGACAGTGATACACTTTCTGCGATCGCAGAAAGTGTATCACTCAATTTCCTCTCGAAAATAAAGAATAGATTGTACCGTATGTTATTCTAAGATATATGTATTTCGTCTACATTCTCGAATGTGCCGACAAGACGCTCTATGTCGGCAGTACGAATGATCTCGGCAAGAGACTCTACGCGCATAATAACTTGAAATCGGGCGCACATTATACGAAGATCCGCCGGCCAGTCAAACTTGCGTATTCAGAGAGCTTCAAGACATTTACAAAATCCCGCGCTCGAGAAGCCGAACTCAAGCGACTAACGCGGCAACAGAAGCTGGCGCTTCTGTTGCCGCACAAAAAACGCTCGTAGCTTCTTATGCTATACTAGATACCAGACCAATCGGTCGATTTTTTTACACATAATTTTCTAAAAAACACTATGGATATGAATAAATGTGAAGGAAGCGGTTGTATGTGCGGAGGAATGTGTATGGGCGGCGGCAAACGCTGGAGCGGATGCCACATGCTCATCAAGGCCTTTCTCGCCATTCTCTTGGTGGCTACGATCTTCTCTATGGGATTCCATCTCGGTACGATCGTCGGATCAGTCGAAGGCGGCTATGGCCATTCGCGCCACATGATGTACGGCGGTGATTGGGGAGAAGGAATGATGTACGCTGTTCCCGACGCTACAGCTCCGGCGGCACCGGCAACGACCTCGATAACGAAATAATTTCTGAATCTTTAAAACGCTCCGGCTTCGGCCGGGGCGTTTTGCGTTGGCTCTGATAGGACATATAAAAAAAAGAAACCGAAACGATATTGTTGTTTCGGTCTCTTTAACTTGGGTAAATCTTCAATGAATTTACGCAGCGGTTAAGCTGAGTTCACGTGAAGGTTCTGCCTTTGGCTCTTCGAGTATTCTCGTTTCTCCAATAGCGGAAGATGACTTTGTGGAAACACGCTTGATGTAGTCATCTTCGAATTTCTGCGCTATCTTCATATAGATAGGATAATACTTCGGGTCAAATTTAAGCAAACTGTTTTTCATGGTATAAAAATTTAAAAGGGTTAAAGTTATATATGTATTAAAGTCCTGATTCGCGAGGAATATGATTGTGATGCGAACTTCGGAACGGATTGCCTTGAAACTTCTTTGCCATGAAAAACATGGGAAAGAGCAGAATTACTAAAATTGTATGGAACTTGGCCTCCTCTGTCAAGCGTTTCTCGGGTTTGGCGCACAGGGGCCTTTCTGATACAGTTAGGGGATTATGGAAACACAAAACACACAAGGCAAGAAGTATTATTTGTACGGAGCACTCCTCATCGTCGTAGCCGCCCTTCTCTGGGCCGCAGACGGCGTCATCCGCCGCTCGCTGTTCTCTCTCCCGCCCATCGTCATCATATTCTACGAACACTTGATCGGATTCGCCATTATTCTGCCCTTCGTCTGGAAGAAATTATTCACGACGAAACTCTCGCGCCGTGAATGGATTCTTATCGGCGTTATCTCGCTGCTCTCCGGAGTGCTCGGTACGCTCTTCTTCACAACGGCGCTCTTCCGCGTGAATTTCATTTCTTTCTCCGTCGTATTTCTCTTGCAGAAACTTCAGCCCATCTTCGCAATCACGACGGCACGAATATTTCTCAAAGAGCGTTTGCATCGCTCATATATCATCTGGGCAGTGCTCGCCCTCGTCGGCGCATATTTCGTGACATTCAAGGACGGTATCGTAAGTTTCGCTACGGGCGCGGGTACGGCCGCCGCAGCACTTCTCGCACTCGGCGCTGCGGCTGCATGGGGTTCGTCGACGACATTCTCGAAAATGATGCTCGAGAAGCGCTCGCATAACTACACGACGGCCATGCGTTTTCTCGTCACGACCGTCATGGCATTCGTCTTCGTCCTATTCATGGGCAAATTCTCCGCTCTCTCCACGCCGACTGTTTCGCAATTCGTCCGCTTCGGTGTCATCGCTCTCTCCACCGGCATGGTCGCCCTCCTCATCTACTACAAGGGCCTCGCACGCACGCCCGTGCGCGTCTCGACCATCCTCGAACTGACATTCCCGCTCGTAGCCATCATCATCGACAAATATCTCTATCACACGACGCTCTCGTCGTCACAACTTTTTGCCGCAGGACTCCTGATGCTCTCCATGTATCGCATCGCGAAACTGCAGGCACAACATGCGATATAAGAGCGTTACAATCAAAGGCGCGGGACGGGGGAAGACGCTTGGATTCCCGACGATTAATCTCGCCCTTCCGGAATCATTCGATATAGAACAGGGCATCTACGCCGCCATCGTTTCCATAGGCAGGACGGAACACAAAGGCGCGCTCTATTTCGGCCCTATTCCGACATTCGGCGACAAGACATTTCACATCGAGATATATCTCATCGACGTTCCCGATATAACCGTCGAAGAAGGCGAGCCCGTCATCTTCGAACCCGCAGTCTTCATTCGTGGCGTCGAGCATTTCGATGATCCGCAGGAACTCGTAGCCCAAATGACGCAGGACGTTCTCGATATCAGAGACGTCTTCGATACTTATGACAAAGAAAACAAAGAATAAAATATCCGTCCGTCTCGCCTCGCATGTCGCGCCGGTTTCCTACAAGATCACGCTCGAACCGGATCTCGAAGCGCATACGTTCAAAGGGGAAGAGGTGATCACGATCAAACTTGCGCGCTCGGTTCGCGAGATCACGCTCCACTCTGCGTCGCTTGCCATCATGAGCGCAGAAATTCTTTCCGGCACGGAAAGAATTTCTGCGCAGAAGATTTCGTACGACGAAAAATCCGAAACGGCGACATTTCATTTTGCGAAAATGCTGGGCAAAGGCAGGCACAAGCTCGCCCTCGCATTCGAGGGAGTTCTCGCCGACAATATGCGCGGATTCTACAAGAGCAAATACGTCGTCGACGGCAAAGAGCGTTTCATGGCGACGACGCAGTTCGAAGCGACTGACGCCCGCCGATGCATTCCGTGTTTCGACGAACCCGCACAAAAAGCCGTCTTCCATGTTTCTCTCATCATTCCGCCCGACAAGACTGCCATCTCGAACACTTTGCCAACGGACATTAGAGAACACGAGAGCGGCAACAAGATAATCTCATTCGCTCCGACGCCGAAGATGTCGACGTACCTCCTCGCCTTCATTGTCGGTGATTTCGAATATCTCGAGAAGAAGACAAAGAGCGGCGTCATCGTCCGCGTTCATACGACTCCGGGCAAGAAAAGCCAAGCGAAATTCTCTCTCGAATGTGCCGTTCGCACGCTCGAATTCTACGAACGCTATTTCGCCATACGCTATCCGCTTAACACTTTGGACATGATCGCCATTCCCGACTTCGCTTCCGGCGCCATGGAGAACTGGGGTGCTGTGACCTACCGCGAGAGCGCCCTTCTCGTGGACGAGGCGAATTCATCTTCGGCGAACAAGCAATGGGTCGCCCTGGTCGTTGCGCACGAGCTCGCCCATCAATGGTTCGGCAATCTCGTCACGATGGAATGGTGGACGCATCTGTGGCTCAACGAAGGATTTGCTTCATACATCGAATATCTCGCCGTCGATCATCTCTTTCCTGATTGGAATATCTGGTCGCAATTTCTCGCCAACGATCACGGTCCCGCACTGCGCCTCGACGCACTCGGCAATACGCATCCGATCGAAGTTGACGTCCATCATCCCGATGAGATCGGCGAGATCTTCGACGAAGTTTCATATTCCAAAGGCGCTTCCGTCATCCGCATGCTCGCCGGATATTTGGGCGAGACGGATTTCCGTGACGGTCTGCGACACTATTTGAAAAAGCACAGTTATAAGAATACCGAGACGATCCATCTCTGGCAGTCATTCGAGAAAGTCTCGGGCAAA
This sequence comes from Candidatus Nomurabacteria bacterium, assembly GCA_943359425.1. Taxonomy (GTDB): domain Bacteria; phylum Patescibacteriota; class Minisyncoccia; order Phycocordibacterales; family UBA9973; genus CALRHN01. The sequence goes on from CALRHN010000016.1 coordinate 5,500, forward strand.
CCCGTGAAGAAAATGATAGAGAACTGGACGAAGCGCGGTGGCTATCCACTTGTCAGTATCGAGAGCTCGGGTAAGACTTTCACTCTTTCGCAGAAGCGTTTCTTCGCGAGCCAGATATCGGAGAAGAAATTGCGTGACACGACGCGTTGGCTTGTGCCGATCTCGTGGAGAGGGGACAGGAAGAAAACTGGTGGAATGCTTCTCTCCAAAGCGCGCGATGTCATGCACGCTCCGTCTGACGCGTGGCTGAAATGGAATCCCGGCGAGACAGGCCTCTATCGCATCGCCTATGACGAGAAGATTTTGGCTGCACTCGCCAAGCCTGTCGCCGAGAACCGCCTGCCTGCCCTCGACCGCACGGGCATCATCCGCGATCTCTTCGCTCTCGCCGAAGCGGGCATTCATTCGGCGACAACAGGTCTCGCCATGGCGCGCTCATATGCGAATGAGACTGATTATGTCGTCTGGATCGAAACGCTCTCCGGACTCGGACGCGTGAACCATGTATTTGGCGATACTGCTTTTGCTGCACAACTCAAGGCGTATTCTCTCGGAATCGTGGCATCTGCTGCCAAAACGATCGGTTGGGAACGCCGGACCAATGAACGCCATGAAGATGCGCTCTTGCGGAGCGCACTGCTCTTCGTCGCAGGGCATTACGGTGATGCGCGCACAATACAGACGGCAAAGAAACTTTTCAAAAATCGCGCCAAGACATCCATTCATCCCGATCTTCGCGGTCTCGTTTACTCGCTCGTCGCAGAGAACGGGGGAGCGACAGAATATCGCGCCCTCGTCGCCATGTACCGGTCCGCGGAACTCCACGAAGAGAAGAATCGCATCGGCCGTGCGCTCACGTATTTCACTGATGCTCCACTGCTCCGCGCCACGCTCGATTTCGCGCTGTCATCCGCCGTCCGTCCACAGGATGCGCCGTCCATCATCGCCGGAGTTCTCGGCAACACGCACGGCACCGATGTCGGCTGGGCATTCATGAAGAAGAACTGGAAAGAACTCCATCGCCGCTACAGTTCGGGCGGACACATGCTCCCGCGCCTGATAGCGCCGCTCGCCGCATTCACGGATCGATCGAAAGCTCTTGAGATCAAGAAATTCTTCCGATCCCATCCCGCTCCGGGCGCGGCCAGAACGCTTCTTCAAGTAGAAGAGAAAATACTCATCAACGACGCATGGAAGAAACGCGATGGGAAGAAGATCGGGAAGTGGCTAACATGTGTTGCACGATAAGCAGCGCTTTGTTACTATATATGTCTATGTTGACCGACCAAGATATCGACAAACTTACTTCCGTCCTTGCGACCAAGAGGGATGTGGAGGAGATTAAAAGCGACCTTGCAGATCTCAAGGAGACAGTCCAAGGCCTCGTCGTCGCAGGAGATGCTGTTTCGAAAACCATCAGCGATCTCTCGCTCGAATACGCCGCGGTTTCGAGCCAAGTTTCCCGCCACGACAACCAAATAAAACAAATTGCCACAAAAATAGATTTGAAACTGGTTACTGACTAGCATATCGTTATTTCTCCTCATGATTTTCGACTAATAGGTCTTGCCTAGTCTTTTTTCGTGCTTGCATCCCCGAGGGGTGGTAGTATACTTATCTTGTTATTAGTTAATCTTAAAATTATGTTTAAAAATCCAGAGTATACATCACTTAAAGTCATCTTCTTCGTAGTTGTTGCCGTGGGTGTCGGCTACTTTGCGTTCAATTCTGCGCATAAGAATTCGCTTAACAACACGGGCCAGGTCATTGATATTGCTCAAAAATCAGCTAATACTCCGGAAGCATCATCAGTGTATTTTAGTACAGCGGTTGGTAGGATAATTGATACTGATAGTAGTTCTCCAAAAATCGATCCCAACGGCACTTCTCGAGTAGGAAGTGTTTCCTCTTCTGGCAGTACCACTGGAAATGCGCAACAAGCTACGAGTTCAACAGGATGCAAGCCGACTGATCCTCCATCCGTTCATGTTGTCTATCCCTCCGCGGGATCGATTTTTAACTTGGGATCTTATAACCCGCTTGCGAATCTAAGCATACGATGGACAGAATGTAATATTAACATTCCTCAAAGGTTGGTAACGGTCACGCTTCTCGACATGAACAGCTTGTCAGTTGTGAACGATACTTCGCCGATGCCTGATACAGGTGGCTATATGTGGCCACTGCCGCCGATATATCCTGAAAATGCATATTATAAAGTTGCAGTTACTATCTGGACAAGTTCCGGTGGTTTTACCGGTTTATATGGCATCAGTCCTTATTTCACAATAAAAAATACTCAACCAAAAGTTTGGCTTGACGGAGCACATTTTGCTGTTGTCAATGGAGGAGGCTTTACAAACCCATTTACGATTTCATCGACATCGATTTGTGCCAATGGAATCTACGGAGCAGATACTTCCAATCCTTTGCTTACGACTTGGTTCGAGTATGGTCTTACTAATGCATTCGGTACATCGACGCCACACATACTTCAAAGTACCGCAAGTGGAGTTTCTTCTCAATGTATGACAGGACTTACTTCGAATACAAATTACTACATACGTTTCGTCGGGCAGAATTCTGGCGGTGTCTACTATAGTCAAGGGTATGCAATCGTGCATACTCTCTAAAGAAAAAGCATAAAATCCGCCGAGAGGCGGATTTTATGCTAGAATAGCCTCGTCGCAGTAGAAGCTTTTCAAAGTTTGCAATTTTGAACTTTGATTTTTGAGTCCTTAGCTTTTGCACCTCTCTACTTACTACTTTCTATTTTCTACTTACTTTCTCTATGTGGCTCATCCTCTCCATCTTTTCCGCATTCGTCTTGGGCGGCAAGCGCGTCTATGAGAAATATCTCACGGGGATCTTCGGCAATTTCGCCATGGGTTTCATCATTCAGGCTTTCTCCGTCGTCCCGACGATCGTACTGCTCTTCGTCCTTCCGCACGCGCTCGAGATCGGCACATTGCCGTGGCGGTTCTGGTGGCCGCTCATCATTATCTGGCTCGTCCTCTATCCGATCCAGACGTATTTCTTCTACCGCGCCACGCGCGAAGGGGATATCTCTACCGTTGTTCCCGTCATGGCGCTCTTGCCCGTCTTCAATGTCGTCTCATCATATGTCGTTCTCCACGAAGCGCCATCTTCTCTCGGACTCGTGGGCATTGCCGCGATCGCTTTTGCCACATATCTCATGCTCTGGCGCAAGAAATCCGCGGGAGGAATTTCCAAGCCTGTCCTTCTCATGATCTCGGCCGTTGTGTGCATAGCGATCGGTTCAACGCTCGACAAAGTTTCCATCGGCGCGTCGAATCCCGTTTTCTACAGTCTCATGAATACACTCGGCGCATCGATAGTTTTCTTCATACTCATGCATGTCTACAACGAAAAGCATTCGTTCGGAAAGATGTCGAAATTCTTCTGGCAGTTCACATTCCTCGGCGTACTCCAAGCGCTCTCGTACACGGCGGCCATGTACGGATTCGCGAGCGGGCCCACATCCTATGTCCTCGCCATCCGCGCAGGCGGATACATCCTTGCCGCGATCTGGGGACTCCTCGTTCTCAAAGAAAGCTTTTCTTTCCGCAAGGGCTTCGCCTTCGCCTGTTTCGTTCTCGGAGTTGTCTTGCTCGCGCTGGCATAGAGATTTTATGCTAGAGTATTTCCATGACGACTAGGGCATTTCAGAAAAAAGTCTGGGAATACTACCGCGCGCACGGGCGGCATGCTTTGCCTTGGCGCCTGCCCGCGCAGGCAGGCAAGACTCGCGATCCTTACAGGATTCTCGTCTCCGAAATGATGCTTCAGCAGACGCAGGTGGATCGGGTGGTGCCGAAATACCGCTCTTTTCTGAAGAGATTCCCGACGATACGGGCGCTCGCTCGCGCGCCGGTCCGCGATGTGCTGAAAGAATGGAGCGGGCTCGGATATAACCGCCGCGCGCTGTACCTGCAGCGCGCGGCGCAGACTGTCGTCGCCGAATATGGCGGCACAATGCCGAAAGACGCGGAAAGCCTCGAGAAGCTCTCCGGCATCGGGCCGTACACGGCGCGGGCGATTGCAACTTTTTCTTGGAACACTCCGTATACATTCATTGAAACGAATATTCGAAGCGTTTTTATACATGAATTCTTCCCGCGGAAGAAAAAAGTAAGTGACAAGGAGTTATTGCCACTGATTGAGCGCGCTTGCCCGCCAGAGCGTAAGCGACGGAGGGAATGGTATTACGCCCTCATGGATTACGGCGTCTCTCTCAAGAAATCCGTTCCGAATCCTTCGCGCCGGAGCCGTACGCACACAAAACAGTCAAAATTCAAGGGTTCTCTGCGCGAACTGCGCGGGGCCATCGTTCGCGAAGTTGCCGGCGCGAAGAAAATATCTCTCGCAACGATTGCGAAGAAATTCGGCAACGATGCGCGATACGGAGCCGTGATAACGGCCCTCAAACGGGAAGGCTTTTTCGCCAAAAAATAATTACAAACCTATACTTTTGAGAAAGGTGCTCTGCTCATTGCCGATGATTTTGCGGGACGAGCCGGGTTTCAGTCCGCGGAGCGTGATATTCATGATGCGCGTCCTTTGCAAGGTGTTCACGCGATGACCGAGTTCGGCGCACATGCGGCGGATCTGGCGATTCTTGCCTTCGGTGAGGATGATGGAAAATTTCTTCTCGCCTGTCTTGCGCACTGTGCATTTCTTCGTGATGTAGCCGCCGATATTCACTCCGTGAGACATCTTGCGGACGAATGATTCCGTCACGGCCTTGTCCGTCTCCACGACATATTCTTTCTCGTGCGCTTTGTCCGGATTGAGCAGGCGATCGGTCACGCGGCCATCGTTCGTCATGATGATGAGTCCGGTCGAATCCTTGTCGAGCCTGCCGACAGGGAAGACTTTCGCGCCAAAATCCGCGATGCTGATTATTTCCTGTTCGCCTTTCTGCGGATTCGTCGTAACGATGCCTTTGGGCTTGTTGTATGCGAAATATGCGTACGATGTTTTCGGCGTGTTCTTTCCGAGCGTTACGGTATCACTCTCGAGCACTTTGTCTCCGAGAGACGCTCGCTTGCCGTTTATGAAAACTGCGCCCTTTTCAACGAGAGCATCGGCGCCTTTGCGCGTTGTGAGGCCTTTGTGCGCGAGATATTTGTTGATGCGCATGGGAAATTCTGTTTTTGTTTTCATACTATATTTTTACCCTTACGCGGTGTGTGATCGCTTCCACCACGCTGAATTTTTTTCCATACGAAGCGCGCTTGCAAGGCCGAAGACCAGTACGAAGGCCAGTATGATGAAAAGAGAGCGGAAAGGCATGAAAGAAATAATGACTGTTCCAATGAGCGGCGCGACGAGATAGGAGAGCGGAGAAAGGTCGCGGAATACCGAGAGCAGTCCGGGTTCCGAATCTTTTGCGATCTTGAAAAAGTGTATTTCCGTCATTGCTTCCACCGTCGCGGCGCCGACGCGCGATACGAAGAGGAGGATGCCGACCTCGAGGAGCGTCGGATTCGGAATGAAGAAGAATCCGAGGACGGATATGATCATGATGACAAAGCCGATTGCCGCGAATTCTTTCTCACTGCCGAAGTGATCGGCGATTTTACCGAGAGGGTAGTCGAGTATGACGAAGGAGAGAAGCATTCCCGTGAAAACGAAGGCGAGGCTGTTCCATGAGAATCCGAGATGCTCGTGGAGATAGATCGGCATATAGACGACCATCCATGCATAGAAGAATTGGAGAATGAAATTCGCGCAGATGACGGCTCGGAAGCGCGGATGCTTGAGCGCTCGGGCAAAAGTAAAGCGCGATCGATCCGGCGTGTATTTCGCGTCTGTATACTTTGAAAGACCGAAGACGATGACTGCGGCGCAGACAGCGAGGATAAGAAGCGCGACGAGGTAGATTCCTCTGTAGCCGAATGCATCTTTGAGATGGATGCCGGCGAGCGGCGCCGCAAGCCACGCACAGTTGCCGAGAAGGAGGAATATGCCGCGCGTCTTGCCGCGCGCTCCGACGGGCATGACGTGCTCGAAAAATACGTCTACCGAATAGGCGAGCGCATAGATGGATGCGAGGTAGCCGACAAAAGCCGCCGCCTGCAGTGCGGGGACAGACGATGTGACAAGCAGGACGAACGCGATCGCCTGAATACCGGCGCATCGGAGAAAGAAATTCCGTATGCCGATGCGCCCGATGATGACTGCCGCCTGCGAGAGTACGGCGATGCCGCAGCATGCGCCGAGGGCGAAGAGTACGCCGACCATTTTCTTGCCGCCGAAGCTCTCGATGAAGCTCGAGTTCGTATAGGCGGCAATGCCCACGGAGAATGACAGGAGGAAACTGACGAGAAAGATCAGGCGTTTCTTCATAGTGTTACACAGAGAGCAATACCGGAATGACGAGCGGGCGTTTTGCCGTTTTCTGGAGGAGGAATTTCGCGATCTGATCGGTGACGTTGTTGCGGATGTAGTCGAAGTTGATCGGATTCATTCCGGCAGTCGCGTCCTCGACTGTTTTTTTGATGATACTGCGCGACTGATGCAGGAGATCCTGCGATTCTTT
>CALRHN010000017.1 GCA_943359425.1 Candidatus Nomurabacteria bacterium
ATTTGATTTCGGCGAGTAAAGAGGTATACTAGTGGTATTACTATTTTTAATCTATTTTAAATCTATTTTAAATTATGACTATCTTCTTCATCGTCGGCCGCATTCTCTTCGGAGGATATTTCCTTTACTCCGGTTACAAGCATCTCGCCAACGGCAAAAGCTATGCTGGCTATGCCAAGTCCAAGAACGTTCCCATGCCTGAAATCGCCGTTCCTGTGACGGGCATCATGCTTGTTCTCGGAGGCGCAGGCGTTATTCTCGGCATTGCTCCGACGCTCTCGATCGCCCTTCTACTCATCTTCATGATACCGACGACGCTCATGATGCATCAGTTTTGGATGATCAAGGACATGGGTATGCGCATGGGAGAACATGTAAACTTCATGAAGAACCTCGCCATAATCGGCGCCCTCCTCATGATGCTTGCCCTTCCACAGCCGTGGATGTCATCGTTCTACTAATACTTGACGATACGGCAAGCAGAGTGTAGGATGTGAGAACAATAAAATATCGTATCAAGAGTGCGGAGAGAGATTTGGCTCGATGACCCGCCGGCAACCCTCAGAAATGAGAAGGTGCCTCCAAGCCCGCAAGGGAAAGATACCATTAATAGCTCTTTCCTTCGGGAGAGAGTTTTTAATTTATATATGATAAAAACAGCCGAATTCGTGAGCCCCAAACATCCCGACAAGATCTGCGACTATATCGCCGACAGTATTTTGGACGCCTATCTCGCAGCCGATCATGAGAGCCGTGTCGCCATCGAATTCATGGGCGGACTCAAACTCATAAGTATAAAAGGCTAAGTCACCTGTTCTGCGAAACCCGATATCGAATCGCTTGTCAGAAAAATAGTCGGCGACGAATACAAGATTCTCTCAAACATTTCTCTCCAAAGCCCCGAGATCGCGCGCGGCGTCGATACGGGGGGTGCCGGAGATCAGGGCGTCATGATGGGCTATGCGACTGCGGAAACGGAAACTGCTATGCCCCTCGAATACGAACTCGCACGAACACTTGCGGAGAAAATATTTGCCGTCTATCCGTATGACGGCAAAGTTCAGGTCACGGTGGACGGCACGGAAGTACAGACAGTCGTCGCGAGTTTTCAGAATACGAAGACGCCGGAGCTCCTCGCGCTCGTCCGTTCACTCATTCCCGCGAAACGCTATCAGATCAATCCGGCGGGGGAATGGCATCAGGGCGGGTTCGACGCCGACACGGGACTCTCCGGCCGCAAACTCATCATCGACAACTACGGACCCGAAGTACGCATCGGCGGCGGTTCATTCTCCGGCAAGGATTACACGAAAGTCGACCGCTCGGGCGCCTACATAGCGCGCAGGATCGCCGTGGATTATCTCAAGAGTCGGAATGCAAAAGAAGTCATTGTGAAGCTCGCTTATGCCATTGGCGTCCGCGAACCGGTCATGGCTATGGCTATTGTCGATGGCGTAGAAGTGCCTGTTGAAGGCTACGATCTTTCGCCTTCGGGAATCCGCCAGTTTTTGAAGCTCGACACGGTGACATTCGCACAAACGGCCCTGTGGGGGCATTTCGGCAAGGGTTTCCCATGGGATGCTTGATTGTCGAATCTGTTGTGAGATATGCTACAATAATCCTGATTATTAGTAGTAATTGATTAAATAGTATGGCTGAAAAACCTAAAGCAAAAGCACCGGCCCATGGAGAAGGCGGAGGAGATTCTTCTGCGCTGATGACCGTCGGCGTTATCATTTTCGGTGCACTTGTTTATATTATTGGAGTAAAAGTACCGGTCTGGAAAGCTGAGAAGGCTCAACCAGTCCCTCAAACACAAACTATGCCTGATATACAAACACCACAGAACCCTGTTCATTCGAATGTCGTCACTCTGAAAACGAACTTTGGCACTATCGTTATAGAAACATATAACGACGATGCGCCGAAGACTGTAGCGAATTTCACAAAACTCGTCTCAAGCGGATTTTATAACAATCTGACATTCCATCGCGTCATCAACGGATTCATGATCCAGGGCGGCGATCCGTCGGGCAACGGCACGGGCGGTCCGGGCTATCAGTTTGCCGATGAACTCTATCCGAACACTCCGTCATATCAGACAGGATACAAGAAAGGCGTCGTCGCCATGGCGAATGCCGGTCCGAATACGAATGGCAGCCAGTTCTTCATCATGTTGCAAGACACCCCGCTTCCGCACAGTTATACGATCTTCGGTCACGTCATTTCCGGACAAGATGTCGTCGATGCCATCGGCAAGACTCCGACCGGAGCCGGTGACAAACCCGTTTCCCCGGTCATTATAGAAACGGCAACGGTTTCCTCATAATAGGATGAAAAAAGTAGCTATCTTCGATGTCGACGGAACGATTTTCAGATCGAGTCTCTTGATCGAGCTTGTCGAAGCACTCGCCCGCGAAGGTATTTTCGAAGAGAACGCTCTTGCCTCCTATCAGAAAGAAAAGAAAGAATGGCTCGACCGCAAGGGAAGCTACGAAGAATATATCAATCGCGTCGTCAAAGTTTTTGTCTCGCACATCAAAGGCGTTGCATTCGAAGATTTCAATCGCGTCGCGAAAGAGGTCGTCCTCTTGCACCAAGACCGCACCTATCGATTTACCCGCGACCTTATCAAGACTCTCAAGCGCAAGAAATATTATCTGCTCGCCGTCTCGCATTCGCCGTGGGGAATCCTCGATCTCTTCTGCAAGAAGCTCGGCTTCGACAAGGCCTATGGCAAATTCTACGAGCTCGGGCCAAATGACTGCTTCACGGGCAAAATTGTCGACGACCACCTCATCAGCAACAAAGCCGCCATCGTCCGTCGCGCCCTGTCGAAACAAGGCCTCACGCTTGAAGATTCCGTCGGCGTCGGCGATACCGAATCCGACATTCCCATGCTCGAACTCGTCGACAATCCGATCTGCTTCAATCCCAACAGCAAACTTTTTCGTGAAGCCAAGCGCAACGGCTGGCGCATCGTTGTCGAACGCAAGGATGTTGTCTATGAAATAAAAGCACAATAATGCACACGGACAAAAAACAAAATGAATATCTTCCCGGCACGCTCTTCGTCGTTGCAACTCCGATAGGCAATCTGGGCGACATCACAATGCGTGCCCTCGAAGTTCTCCGCCTCGCCGATCTCGTTTTATGCGAAGATACGCGTGTGACGCGCAAACTTCTCTCCGCTTACGACATCAGCGCAAAAACGATGCGCTACGATGCGCATAGCACGGTCGGAGATAATGCCAAGATCCTTGCCATGCTCGAAGAAGGGAAGTATGTCGCCCTCGTTTCTGACGCAGGCACACCGTCGATATCCGATCCGGGCGTCCATCTCGTTCGCCAAATTCGCGACCTCACTAGCTGCGACATCCATGTTGTGCCGATTCCGGGCGCGTCTGCATTCGTCACGGCGCTGTCGGCTTCGGGCGTTCCCGCATCGGAATTCCTCTTTCTCGGATTTCTCCCGCACAAGAAGGGGAGAGAAACGCTCTTTCGCGAGATAGCGGAAACGGAGCGCGCCGTCGTTTTCTATGAATCGACGCATCGCATCGAGAAGGCCGTCGCCTCGCTCGGCGAGCATATTGGGAGCCGCACTATCACCATTGCGCGCGAACTGACGAAGCATTTCGAGGAAATATACGAAGGCACGGCGGATGAAATACTCGCAGGCTTTTCGGCAAAACCCGAACGTCTCAAGGGTGAATTCGTCGTCATTGTTCACGGAAAATAAGTTCTTCCATAACGCCCTTTTGTTTGATATACTCTACCTTATGCACATGGCACACAAAAGAATTTTATACGGCCTCGCCGCCTGGATATCCATACTTTCATTCCTCGGCTTCCCGACATCGTGGAAAAAAGTTTTGTTCTTGATTTCTGGACTCGCTATCATCTTCGTCGTCTATCAGAGCAAAAGCACAGCTACTCCGAAGAAAAATGAATCCAGAGCATTCACTGAAAATGCCGGACTGTAATCGCGCTACTTTTTAAGCATGGCATACAGCATTAAGAAAGTTAAATTCGTCTCCCTCTCCCTGCTCCTCCTCGGCAGCTTTTTTTTCTTGGGTATCTATGTCGGTTTCAATAACCGACCCGAGATCGAGAAGATAACCGGCATTGCGAATAAAGACGGCGGCGCCCTAGCGGAGACCGACTTCGAACCATTCTGGAAAGTCTGGAATATCATAAATGAAAAAAGCCCGAGCGCGCACGAAGTAACCGATCAGGAAAAAGTCTGGGGCTCGATCTCCGGCCTCGTCGGTTCGCTCAACGATCCGTACTCTGAATTTTTCAATCCGAAAGAGTCGAAAGACTTCGCCGATACCGTCAACAGTTCTTTCGACGGCGTCGGTATGGATATCGGCATTAAAGACAAGCTCCTCACCGTTATCGCGCCGCTCAAAGATACACCAGCGTATCGCGCAGGCATAAAGTCCGGAGAAGTCATATTAAATATTGACAATGCTTCCACTGCCGATATGTCCATAGATGAAGCTATTTCTAAAATGCGCGGGCCGAAGGGAACAACGGTACGGCTCACGATATTTCGAAGCGGCGAAGACAAGCCACTCGAGATTTCGATTGTCCGCGACACAATTGCTATACCGACCCTCGATGAAAAAATGCGCTCTGACGGCGTCTATGTCATCAGTCTCTACAACTTTGGCGCGACGGCGACGCAGCTTTTCAATACGGCGATCCACGACTTCAAGGCTTCTGCTTCGACGAAACTTATTCTCGATCTTCGCGGCAATCCAGGAGGATTCCTGGATGCCGCCGTCGATATTTCGAGCTGGTTCCTGCCGTCGGGAGACGTCATCGTTTCCGAAGATTTCGGTAGCGTCGGAATTCCTGCAAAAATATATCGCAGTAAAGGCTACGATTTCTTCAAGGATCATCCGATTTCAATGGTTATCCTTGTCGACGGAGGTTCAGCTTCTGCTGCAGAAATCCTTTCTGGCGCCCTCCAAGAACACCATGTCGCAACGCTTGTCGGCGAGAAAACATACGGCAAGGGTTCCGTGCAGGAACTCATCCCCGTGACCGACACGACGACGCTCAAGCTTACGATCGCAAAATGGCTCACACCGAACGGAGTCTCCATTTCAGCACACGGTCTTACCCCCGATGTCGTTGTTAAGGCTGGAGAAAAGGATGTTATCGGAGGTGCGGATGCCCAGATGGACAAGGCAATCGAAATAGTCAATAATAAAAAGTAGGTATGAAAGTAATACTGCTCAAAGATATTCCCAAGCTCGGCAAGCGCCTTGAAGTAAAAGAGGTGAACGATGGCTATGCCCGCAACTACTTGTTTCCGAACAAGCTGGCTAAAGATGCGACTGCAAGCGCTCTGAAAGAGATCGAAACAATGAAGGAAACGGTTGCCGTGGAGAAGCGCGTGCAGACCGACCTTCTGCGCAAGAACATGAAAGAACTCGCCGAAGTGACGCTCATACTTGTCGGTAAGGCAAACGACCAAGGCCATCTCTTCTCAAGCATTCATGCGAAAGATCTCGTCCTTGGGCTCAAAGAAAATGCCCATGTCGATCTGGCTGAAGAATTTATCGTCCTGGACAAACCCATCAAAGAACTCGGCGACTACACCATACCGGTGGCGGTCAAAGACATCAAAGGATCGTTCGCCCTCCGCGTTCTGCGCGATCCATCTCACTAAAATAAAAAGAAGGCATTGCTGCCTTCTTTTTATTTATTTTTAAAATTTAGATGACGTTTACGGTCTTCTTGATCATTGTCTTGCCGTTGAAGTGCGTCTTTCTCTTCGATCCGAATTTCACGACGCCGTCTTTGAGTGCAAAGAGCGTGTGATCCTTACCGATACCGACTGACGTTCCCGGCATGATTCTCGTGCCGCGCTGGCGGACGATGACGGAGCCTTTCTGGGCCTTTTCGCCTTCGTAGAGTTTCGTACCGAGGTACTTTGGATTTGAATCTTTTAGGTTTTTGGCTGATCCGCCCGCTTTCCTATGTGCCATGACTGTTGATAACGCGCTACCGATCGTTTTCCTCCTGGTAAAAGCGCCATATATTATTTATAATTACCTAGGGATGAGTATACACACATTTTTAGCAAAAATCAAGTCTTTTTGGGACGGGGAGAGCAGGGGAGACTGGCTCGGCGTAATCATCATTGTTTTGGTTGCCTGCGCCTCATTTGGCCTTGGCAGGCTCTCTAAAATGCCCCCTACGGACGATACCGTAGCCATTGTGGGCTCTGTAATGACTATGAATGGAAGTGCTACTGCCTCAAAAGGGGCGTCAACAACTGCCTCTCTCCTCGCATCATCCGGCGCCGTTGTTGCCTCGAAAAATGGCACGAAATATTATTATCCTTCGTGTTCGGGGATAAGCCGTATAGCCGCAGAGAACAAGGTCACCTTTGCGAGTGCACAGGAGGCCGAAGTCGCAGGGTATACTATAGCAAGCACCTGTAAATAAAACATGAGAAACTTTTTCGGAAGCATTTTAATAATCATCTTCGTTCTCGCCAGTTTTTTTGCCCTGCGTAACGATCTATTGCCTGTCTGGCAGAAGGTTCAAAGTTTTGCTAGTACTTTCATAGGGGTGAAGGGTGCGCATGACAGCACATCGTCGGCAACGCCGCTTGAAACCATTCCGACCGCCGCTCCGATAGGAGCAAAACAGGACTCTTCGTCTAAAACAATCGTTCCGAAAGTCTCTACTCCCGGGCCGCTTAAGGTTTCAGAGAGCCATCTTGCTCTTACGGACGCTACACCATTGATCGGCTCTGAAATAATTGCCGACACGAACATTGCCCGCAAAACTGAGGCCAAACTGCCGCCGCTCACAGAAAATGCAAAACTCGACATGTCTGCTTCTGCGAAAGTTGATGACATGTTCGCGAAACAGTATTTTGAACATGTCTCTCCGTCAGGCAAAGGGGTAACCGATCTTGCGACAGATGTGTCCTACGCCTATGTTGTGATTGGCGAAAATCTTGCTCTCGGCAATTTCGCAAGCAGTCCGGCGGGTGTCGACGCTTGGATGGCGAGGCCAGGCCATCGCGCGAATATCTTGAACAAACGCTACACGGAGATCGGCGTATCGGCAAAAGAAGGCATGTATCAAGGTAACAAAGTCTGGCTTGCTGTACAGCATTTCGGACGCCCGCTTGATTCATGTCCAGCTGTCGATATGACACTGAAGACATCTATTGAAACACAGAAAGCGAATCTCGACATACTATTCCGAGATCTTGAGACACGACGCAAAGAAATAGAATCTATAGATCAAAATGGGGGAGAGTACGACCAGAAAGTGCAGGAATACAATGCGCTTCGCCTCTCATACCAAGCATCGTATACGGATGTTAATGCGCTCATACAAAAATACAATGCGGAAGTAAAGGCTTTCAACTCCTGCATCGCAGGCTAAGCTTCGTTCGAATCCCTGATTGGACGGGGGAAGGGCTTTGTGGTCTTGATATTAAAAGTATAAAGTATGGTAATGTCGCACAATATATCTTTTACGACGTACACTTAGGAAACAAAACCTTTGAAATCAAACCTTGGCGCTTGATCCTGCGTGGTCTCCTGCCACATAGCCGCTTGTCCAGCACAACTGTAGCGAGAATCCTCCTGAAGGCCTCGTAATGTGCAGTAAATCCCCTATGATGTACAAGTTGTCGTATTTCTTCGAACGCATCGTCTTCGTATCGATTTCGGACAATGGAACGCCTCCGTCTGCGACAACGGCTCGATCATAGCCCATGAGGCCTTCTATGGTCACCGGAAGCCCTTTCAAGAGATTTACGAGAGCCTTGCGCTCGTCCTTGGTCACGCTATGGACCTTTGTGTCAGGATCTATGTTTCCGAGCAGTGTAACGATGGCTTCGGACGTTCCTTCGGGAACTATGCTCTTCATCACGTTCTTGAGCATTTTATTTTTATTCGCATCGAAAGTTTTTATTATTTTTTTCTCAAGCGAACCTTCGTCTGTGTCCGGATACGCATCTATCGTGGCAGTTACGATGGCTCCACCTTCGAGGAGTCCCGCAACCATTCCGGAAGAGTTCAATATGAGCGGTCCGGAGAGTCCGAAATGCGTGAAGAGCAACTTCCCTGTTTTCGAGAATTTTTTCACGCCGTCGGCATAGAATGTGATCTTCATGAATGAGAGCGAGACACCGGCGAGCGATTTGATCCACGGATCTTTCACCGCGAGCGGCACGATCGTCGGCGTCGGATCGGCAACCGTATGTCCGAGTGCCTTGAGCCATTTGAAGCCGTCTCCGGTCGAACCGGTTTCAGGATGGGATACTCCGCCGGTCGCGAGTATGTACGACTCCCCCGTGTATGTCGCATTTCCGCAGATGATTCCGGTGATCTTTTCTTTTTGAAAAAGAATTCTTGAAACTTTTGCGTTGGATTTTATCGTTACTTGTCCCGTCTTCAGATATTCTTCGAGCGTTTTATAGACATCGATGGCGCGCTCCGTGTGCGGAAATGCCCGTTTACGGGCTTGGACGACGAGTGGCAGGTCTTTGCCCTCGAAAAATGCGAACGTGTCTCCCCCGCCGAATTGCGAAAATGGCGAATACAGAAATGGCGCGGCCTTGCCGTAGTGTTTCAGGAATTCGTGAACATCTTTCTCCGCATTCGTAATATTACACCTGCCGCCGCCGGAGATCTTCAATTTTTCTCCGAGATTCTTATTTTTCTCAAGAATAAGCACTCGCAAGCCTCGCTCGGCAGCGCGTCCTGCCGCCATCATACCGGAAGCTCCGCCTCCGACAACTATGACATCATATTTTTTCTGAAGTCTCTCCATTGTTTTTTATCCGAGCGATAATGTTTCATCAATGCGGATCTTGGCGACGAATTCTGGCACGTGCGAGACGAGAATCATAGCACCGGCGTACTTATTGAGCGCTTCCGCAATGACTGGAATATGGCGGAAGTTGATGTGGTTGGTCGGTTCATCGAGTATGAGTATTCCGGGTGCGAGAAGGACGAGTCCGGCAAATGCGACAAGGCCTTTCTGCCCTTCTGACAATACGCCGATCTTGCTCATGATGAGCGATCCCGTGATCAAGAAGCTCGCCGCGACGGAGCGGAGGCGCTCATCGTTGACCTTTACTCCGGCTGCAAGCATGGATTTCGCCAGCGATTCGTAGACAGTGTCGTTGAAATCGAGTGTGGAGAAATCCTGGCGATAATATCCGACGCGGATGCCCTCTACGGTCTTCGCATCGGGCGATTCATTATGCGCGAGCGTCTGCAGGAGCGTGCTCTTGCCGATGCCGTTCGGACCTTCGAGCAAGAGGTGCTGATTTTTCTTCAGTGAAATATTTACCTTGCGATGCGTCGGTTTGTGATTCTTGTAGACCGTGAGGCCTTTGATCGTCATGAGCGCACCAGAAAGGTCTTCTTGGCACGGAATATGGAATGATCGGATCGTCTTGTCTTCTTTGCGCACGTCCACCATCTCTTCTTCGAGGTCGGCGGCGAGTTCTTTCATGCGCTTCGCAACGAGACGGAGACGGCCTCCTTTGTGTGCGAATTCGTTGGACTTGTCTTTCTTGGCTTGAATCTCTTTCGCGAGCTGGGCATTCTTCATGTTCTCCTTCTCGACGCGAGCAGAGATGTCGCGCAGTACGTTGTTGTAGTTGCCGACGTATTGTTCGATCTTGCGCGTATAGATATCGAGATAGAGTACGCCGTCGGAAAATGCGTTCAAGAATTCCGCATCGTGGGAAATGACAACGATGGTTTTCTTGTAATTGATCAAGAATTCTGTCAGATGTGCGATGCCGGCGCGGTCGAGATTGTTCGTCGGCTCATCGAGGAGCAAGAGATCGGGTTCTTGAATGAGTGCGGATGCGAGAAGTAGTCGCGCTTGCTGGCCGCCGGAAAATGTTTTCACGATACGATCATGCAATTTTTCGTGGCCTTTGAGATTCACGACTTCTAAAACATCGTCGATCTTCGGATCGATATCATAGACTTTTTCTTTAAAAGATCGCTCGAAGAATTCGCGGACAGTGAGATCCATCTCGTTGCGAGGGATTACTTGGCGCGAGAGCGCGATGGTGCAGCCTTTTTCGATATGGATCTGTCCGTCTTCAGGTTCGAGCGCTCCCGTGATGAGGGCGAAAAGCGTGCTCTTTCCTGCGCCGTTCTGCCCCATGATCGTGATCTTTGATCCGCGGCGCAGGGAAAAAGACACCTGATCCAAAATAGGCTTGTTGACCCCGTGTTCAAATGTAACCTCGTCAAAGCGGACAATGACGTCATTTCGCGACATGGCTTATAGAGTAACGTATTTTGGCGAAAATAGATAGGAGAAAAACAAAATCCGCTCGAGCCAGCGCAGGAGCGGATTTTGAGTTACTTTGGCCTTTATTTGGCCTTTGGTTTTTTCGGCTTCTTCGTTTCTTTGCGCTGGCTGTTATTTCCTTTTGCCATAAAATATTTTCTTTATTGCTAATACCTTTATTGTATCACAAGTCTACTTGTTGAGGGCGTACACGAGCGGATCTTCCCCTTCTTTGTATCCCCTCGCTCTTCCCTCTTTGCGTCCGTATTCTTTTATCGCATATGCGGCGCGCTTCCAGTATTTTTGGGGAATCAGTTCTTTCAGGTCTCGCTCGATTATATCGGGATTCTTCGACTTCGAGAGTTTGAATCGATGCGCGAATCGGATGACGTGCGTATCGACGGCGATGCCGACGTCTCTTTTGAATGCATTTGAGAGAACAACGACGGCAGTCTTGCGGCCAACGCCCGGCAAAGTGCGGAGGGCTTCTTCGGTGTCCGGAATCTTTCCTTTAAATTCTCCAACAATCATCTGCGCTGTTTTCTTTATGTAGCGCGCTTTTGCATTGTAGTAACCGACACGATGAATGATCTTCGCAATATCGGCGATGGGAGCTTTTGCAAGATCAGCAGGTTTTGGATACTTCTTCCAGAGCTCCTTCGTGACTTTATTCACGCCTTCGTCCGTCGTCTGCGCCGAGAGAATGACGGCAATCAACAGTTCCCACGGATTACGATAATCGAGAAATGTCGCCGTGCGTTTATAGGTCTTGTTGAGGATCGGCCAGATCTGTGCCCACGTGTGTGCAGCCTCCTCGACGTGAAAACGATCCATGTTATTTGCCACGGTTGGTCTTTTGAGCCTTTTTAATATTCGCAGCCCAAGCGCGTTTCTGCTTCAGCGTGGGCTTGGCGCTCTCGGGAACGTTCTTTCGCGGATAAGCGTGAAAGACATCTCCTTTGACGTGTGTCACAGGTCCTCGAATGTTTTTGAGAACGGAGCGAGCTTTCGTATCATCGATAACGAGATGGCCTGACGATACGTGCGCGTCTTTCTTGCTCACGAGCCACGAGACGGTGTCCCACGATCCGCTCGTGCGCTTGCCGGCGAGCCGTTCAAGGCCGCCCTTCTTTCCGACGTCTTGGATTCTAAAAGTTTTGAACTCCCCCTTTGGCCTGATTTCGATGCGGTAAAATTTCCCCTTGCCCGTCGTGCCGGGTTTCTTGCGCATGCGTCCTTCTGGCTGCACGAGGGCATGCTGTCGATGCGTCATACCTTTCCATTTTGCCTGCGCCTTTTTAATATTTTTCTTTGCGGCCGATGCCTGCTTTTTTGTTGCCATAAAAAATATCTCTGACCAAATTGCTAAAATTCGACACACTCTAGTATTCAAATTATATCACAAAGAAAAAACGACTACGCACACATCGTAGTCGTTTTTTCCGCTTTCCGCGAGCTCTTTAGGAAAGGTGCTTCGAGACGAGTTTCGTCATCTCGAACATGTTGACGACAGCTTTGCCGCCAAAGACTTTCTTCAAGGCCTCATCGGCGTTGATATTGCGCTTGTTCTTCGGGTCCTGAAGATTGTGCTTCTTGATATAGACCCAGAGGGCCTTGACGACCTCGGAACGAGGCATCGGGCCCTTGCCTACGACAGCGGCCAAGTCGGCGCTGATCGTCATAGGCTTCATAAATGCAGAATTTGCTTTTGCTGGCATACGATATATGTATTCG
>CALRHN010000018.1:0-8860 GCA_943359425.1 Candidatus Nomurabacteria bacterium
AGGAGTGTTCCTTTGACGTAGAAAAAATAGGGGAGGGCAAGAACCTTTTTGAATCGTACGAGCTCGAGAATGGCGTAGAGCGAGAGCAATGCAATAGGAAAATGCACGACAATGGGGTGAATATTCATGGAATGGAGTATACCATGAGAACAAGCCGAATACCCTCAATCCAGAGAGGTCGGTCCTCTATGGATTTGACAGATGATAGTTAATATGGCATCTTTTACTTTGAAATCGTTAACCAGACGATTTTTTTCTTTTCAAATAAAAACAACTGTCAAACATGGCAAAAGACGGAAAAAATTCTGTCCGCGACGGTAAATTAACCGATGAACAGATAGGCAAGCTCGATCGCCGAAAATATGAGCTTATTCGCAGAATCAATGAGAAAACCATTGACTACGATGAAACGAGTGAATTGCTGCAAGCCCTTGTCGAAGGCAAGCACAATAAATCGTTTATTAATGTGCTTCGTGGCACTCACAAAATCGTCGCAATCGAGCAGAAGGTCGATTGCAGTGGTGACCCACGTGCTCCGGAAGGATGGCAAGTGGAAAAGCACGACAGGAGCACTAAGGTGGTGTTTTTGGAAAAACGTGCTGATGGAGAACTCTACATCAATGGCAAAAAGGTTCTTCGCTATCTTTCCAAAAAGCAAATCAACGGAAAGAGTCTTGTTGGAACTGAACTCCGCGAAGAATTGTCAGGCAAGAAAGTCCTCAATGCAATTATTCTGGATTACTTACTGGCACACCCCGAACTCATTCCTGAAGAATGGAAAAAAGGAGGTACCTTCTTCTGGGGAACCATTTACCGCAACTTGAGTGACAACCTCTGCGTTCGTTACCTCGACTGGGATGGTACGGAGTGGGACTGGAACGACTATTGGCTTGTCAATCCCTTCGACGACGACGAACAGGCCGCAGTTCTCGAAAGTTAGCGTATTGGCAGTTTCAAAGATTGGATTAATTGCTACCTCTGTACAAAATACAGAGGTAGTTTTTTATATTATAGTGGAATTATTACAGCCATGAATCACGTCAAATATGGCTTGATGAGAAAGCGAAAATCCTGTATAGTGGGGCTATGAAAAAGCCAGAACACGCTTTTAACGAAGCTTTGACGTTCGATGACGTCCTTCTGGTGCCTCGGTATAGCGAAGTCCTTCCGCGCGAAGTCGACACGAAAACGCTTCTCACGAAGAAGATCTCTCTCAACGTTCCGCTCGTTTCTGCGGCCATGGATACGGTCACCGAATACGAACTCGCCATCGCCATGGCGCGCGAAGGCGGTATCGGCTTCATACACAAGAATATGCCGCTCGAAGAACAGATTCGTCAGGTCCGCAAAGTGAAGCGCTCGGAGTCCGGACTCATTCTTGATCCGATAACACTCCCTTCGACCGCTCTCGTCGGCGAGGCCATGCGTCTCATGAAGGAGAATTCCATAAACGGCATTCCGATCGTGAACGGCAAAAAACTTGTCGGTATTCTCACGCACCGCGACGTGCGTCTCCCGCATCTCTCGAAGAAATCCGTCACCGAGATCATGACGAAAGACGTTATCACCGCGCCTGAAGGAACTGATCTGAAAAAAGCTGAAGCGATTCTCGAAGCGCACAAGATCGAAAAGCTTCCTATCATCAATAAAAAGGGCGAACTCATCGGTCTCATCACGTATCGCGATATATTGAAGATCAAGCGCTATCCAAATGCATCGAAAGACAAGATTGGCCGTCTCCTCGTCGGTGCCGCAGTCGGCGTGACTGCCGATATGCTCGAGCGCATCGGAGCGCTTGCCGATGCCGACGTCGATGTCGTCTGTATCGACACGGCGCATGGACATTCGCGAGGCGTTATCGAAGCGGTGAAGCGCGCGAAGAAAGCGTACAAGAATCTCCAAATCGTTGCGGGAAATATTGCAACGGAAGAAGGCGCGAAGGCTCTCATCGCCGCCGGCGTCGATGCCGTCAAAGTCGGCGTCGGTCCCGGATCGATCTGCACGACGCGCGTCGTTGCCGGTATCGGCATGCCACAACTCGAAGCCATCATGCGCGCCTCTCGTGCGTGCAAAAAAGCAGGCGTTCCGCTCATTGCTGACGGCGGTATTCGCTATTCGGGCGATGTGGTGAAAGCTCTCGCCGCAGGCGCGGACACGATCATGGCAGGTTCGATATTTGCCGGAGTGAAAGAAGCTCCGGGCGAGACCATACTGCTCGACGGACGCAAATTCAAATCATATCGCGGTATGGGATCTCTCGAAGCCATGCAGCAGGGATCGAAAGATCGTTATTTCCAAGATGCGGAAGATGATGTGAAGAAGCTCGTTCCCGAAGGAATCGTCGGACGTGTCCCGTACAAGGGCACGCTCGCCGAGATCATGACGCAATTCGTCGGCGGCATCCGTGCAGGTATGGGATATATCGGCGCATCGACAATAGCGAAGATGCGAAGCGCTGAATTCGTCCGCATCACGTCTGCCGGCAAAGACGAAAGCCATCCGCACGACATTACGATTACGCGGGAGGCGCCGAATTATAGTAAATAAGTATTTAATTTTTTATGATTGATGTATTACTTGGTCTTCAGTGGGGGGACGAGGGCAAGGGAAAGATTGCCGATTATTTTACGCGCCATTATGATATCGTCTTCCGTTGGCAGGGCGGGGCGAATGCGGGGCATACTATATATATAGACGGCAAGCCGCTCGCCCTGCATCACATTCCTTCGGGCATTTTCAATCCGAAGGCCATGAATATCATTGGCAATCTGTGCGTTGTGAATCCGCCATCGCTCATGCGCGAACTCGCGGGATTGAAGAAAGCCGTTCCTGACGCGGCGAAACGTCTCCTCATCGGCGAGCGCACGAGTATGCTCATTCCGACGCACAAGCTTCTCGACGCCCTCGAAGAATATCAGAAAGGCAAGAACAAGGTCGGCTCCACGCTCCAAGGCATCACGCCCTGCTATCGAGACCTCGTCGGACGCGTCGGACTGCGCATGGCCCTCATCCGCGAATCCTATTTCAAGAAAGAATACGCCCGCCTCTCGGGTATCCATATCGCAACTTTGCGGAAGACTCCGTTCGGGCGCAAACTTTTGCGCGGACTGCCTGCGCTCGAGAAAGAATTCTTCGCTTCAATAACGCAGATCAAGAATAAACTGCAGATCGTGAGCGCCGAACATTATCTGCGCGAAGCCCTCGCGCGCGGCAAGCATATTCTTGCCGAAGGCGCGCAGGGAACGATGCTCGACCTCGTCTACGGAAGTTATCCGAATGTCACGTCATCGCACACCGTTGCCGGAAGCATGTTTGTCGGCGGCGGCGTTCCTCCGCAATCTCTCGGTCGTGTCTACGGAGTATTCAAAGCGTACGTAACGAAAGTCGGCAGCGGTCCGTTCCCAACAAAACTCGATAATGAAATCGGCGAGCGTATTCGCCAAGAAGGCCGCGAATTCGGCGCAACGACGGGACGTCCGCGCGATTGCGGATGGCTCGACCTCGTCGCTCTCAAAGAAGCGTGCGCCCTCGACGGCGTGACGAATCTCGTCATGACGAAGGCCGACATCCTCTCCAATTTCAAAGAAGTCAAAGTCGCCATCGGCTACAAGAGAGGGGGCAAGATGGTAAAGACATTTCCGCTCTCTCTCGCCGGCATTGAACCGGTCTATGCCACATTCAAAGGCTGGAACGGAGATATTTCTAAAATAAAGACCTACGGCAAACTGCCGAAACCCCTGCGCGACTATATAGCTTTTATCGAGAAGTACGTCGGCGTGCCTGTCTCGCATATTGCGACCGGCCCTGAACGTTCACAACTTATCGTCCGAAAATAATATTATGCGCGCCCGTATCGACATCATTCCTACAATCGAAGATGCCCGCGCTCTCGTAAAGAAAAAGCAATTTTCTGCTCTTGATATCTCGGGACGAGTCGAGAGCGTTTTTGTCTATGATTCATATGTGATTGATGGGCGGTTTTCGAAGGCCGAACTCGTGCGTATCGCTCGGGCACTGACGAATCCGCTCATCGAAGAAGCGTATATCAATACGACTGTGCAAGGGCCGCGTTTTTCATATGCGATCGAGATCGGATTCCTCCCCGGTGTCACGGATAACGTGGCGACAACGGTGCAGGGAACTATCGAAGATACGCTGAAGAAGAAATTTTCTGCGAAAGATGCCGTCTATACGTCGCGCGTATATCTCATTTCGGGAAAAGTTTCTCCGAGTGACGTGAAAGTCATTGCGGATTCTCTCTACAACGCTCTCATCGAGCGCGCACATATAAAAACATATAAGGCATACATACAGGAAGGCGGCATGGGCAAAGAAAGCGCTGAAGTCAGATTGCCCAAGAAGAAAGCGGTCACTGCCATTGATCTTGCTGTTTCAGACAGCGCGCTCGTAGAACTCGGTAGCAAGGGCATTCGCGATTCCGACGGAACGTTCCGCGGGCCGCTCTCCCTCGACTTGCTCTCACTGCAAGCGATCCGGAAATATTTCACCGACATCGGCCGCAAGCCGAACGACATCGAACTCGAAACCATTGCCCAGACGTGGAGCGAACATTGCAAGCATACGATATTCGCAAGTGAGATCGATGAGGTAAAGGACGGCATCTACAAGACGTACATCCGTGCCGCAACGGAGCGCATCCGCAAGGAAAAAGGCAAGAATGATTTCTGCGTTTCCGTTTTCACCGACAATGCAGGTGCGATAGCATTCGATGAGAATTATCTCGTCACGCATAAAGTTGAAACGCATAATTCTCCGTCAGCGCTCGATCCATACGGCGGAGCGATCACGGGAATCGTCGGTGTGAACCGCGATGCCATGGGATTCGGTCTCGGCGCAAAGCCGGTCGCGAATGTCTACGGATTCTGCGTGGGCAATCCGACCGATACGCGTCCGCTCTTCCGCGATTCAAAAATGACGCAGAAAATGATCCTGCCCAAACGCATTCTCGAAGGCGTTGTTGCCGGCGTGAATTCCGGCGGTAACTGCTCGGGTATTCCGACAGTGCAGGGATTCGTGAACTTTGACGATTCATATCGCGGCAAGCCGCTCGTCTTCGCCGGAACGATCGGACTCATTCCGCGCAAGATCCGTGGCAAGCTTTCGCATGAAAAAAGCGCACGTCCCGGCGACTATATCGTCATGGTCGGGAACAGAGTCGGTCAGGACGGTATCCACGGTGCGACATTCTCTTCGGCAACGCTTGATACGCATTCGCCCGCGACGGCAGTTCAGATCGGCGATCCGATCACGCAGAAGAAAATGTCCGATGCCATCATCAAGGAAGCGCGCGGCAGGGGACTCTATACGAGCATCACGGACGACGGTGCGGGCGGACTCTCTTCGTCCGTCGCAGAAATGGCGCGTGAGAGCGGCGGTTGTCGCGTTAACATCGACACAGTTCCTCTGAAATATCCCAACCTCGAAGCGTGGAAGATATGGATCTCCGAATCGCAGGAGCGCATGACGCTCGCCGTTCCAAAAGCCAAATGGAAAGAATTCTTTGCTCTCATGAAATCGCGCGATGTCGAAGCGACGGTCATCGGCGAATTCACTTCTTCCGGCAGATGTGTCGTCACCGAAGGGGGCAAGAATATCATGGACATCAGCCTCGACTTTCTCCATGGCGGATTCCCAAAGCGCAAGCTTGTCACGGAAGAATCGCCTAAGATTTTCTCCGAACCGATTCGCGCGAAGCGGAATCTCTCGAAAGATGTCGAGACGATGCTCGCGCGCCCGAACATTGCCTCATTCAAATTCATTTCCGAACAATACGATCACGAAGTTCAGATGGGATCCGTGCTCAAACCGCTCCAAGGAAGAGGGAAGGTGAATGCCGATGTCGGCGTCTTCCGGCCGGTACTCGATTCGAATAAAGGAGTGCTCGCGACATCTGCTCTCACCCCGCGCTATTCTCTCGTCGATACGTATGCCATGATCGCTGCGTCTATCGATACCGCTATCCGCCAGGCCGTTGCCGCAGGCGCCGATCCGGATGCTATCGCCATCCTCGATAACTTCTGCTGGTGCGATTCGAATAATCCGATTCGTCTCGCCGAACTCAAACACGCCGGCGAGGCCTGCTATGACATTGCTGTCGCATACGGAACTCCTTTCATTTCGGGGAAGGACAGTATGTTCAATGATTTCAAAGGGTACGACGAGAAGGGAAATGCCATTGCGATCTCTGTTCTGCCGACCGTTCTCGTCTCCGCGATCTCCGTCCTTCCTGATGCGACGAAGGCAGTTTCTCTCGATCTGAAATTTGCAGGCGATCTCGTCTATATGTTGGGCGAGACGAATGACGAACTTGGCGGATCGGAATATTTCTCAATGCTTGCCCGAAATGCGAAGCACGGCGGGCTTGGTGGCAAGAAAGAAATCGTCGGCAATGCCGTTCCGAAAGTCGATACGGAAAAGAATAAGAAATTGTATCGTGCCCTTCACTCTGCGATCAAAGGTGGTCTCGTTGCAACATCGATGAGCGTGGGCAAAGGAGGGCTCGCAGTCACTCTCGCCAAAATGGCCATTGCAGGCGGACTCGGCGCTGATATTTCTCTCAAGAGCGATCTTACCGCCGATGCAGTTTTGTTCTCCGAGAGCCAAGGGCGTATTGTTGTTGCTGTTGATCCGAAGAAACGCGCTCTATTCGAGAAGAAGATGAAAGGCACCGTATTCCAATTGATCGGTAATGTTACAAAAGGTGCGAATTTGAATATGAAAATCAATGGCAAATCCGTGGCGAAAATTTCGATTGTCCAAGCGGAAAAAGCGTATGCATCGCCATTCAAGAATTATTAATATGAAAAAGAAAACAATACCACGCGTCATAGTTCTCTCCGGCTACGGACTCAACTGCGAAGAAGAGACGAAATTCGCCTTCGAGCTCGCGGGCGCGAAGGCTGACATCGTGCATCTCAACGACTTGATCGCGAAGCCTAAAATGCTCGCGCGCTATCAGATCATGGCCGTGCCGGGCGGATTCTCGTACGGTGATGATACGGGGTCCGGCAAGGCTTTCGCGAATAAGATGAAGAATCATTTGTCGAAAGAACTCGCCGCATTCGTCGCGCGCGACACTCTCGTTATCGGCATCTGCAACGGATTCCAGATATTAACCAACGCGGGACTTCTTCCCGGTGCGCTCGTCTACAATAAACAGGCGCGCTATATCGATCGCTTCGTTGATCTCAAAGTCGAAAAAGGCGGCGCGAACCTGCCTGCCGGCAAGGCAGGAAGTCCGTGGCTTGTCGGCATCAAGAATCTGTCTCTGCCTATCGCCCACGGCGAAGGAAAATTCTACGCCGATGCGAAAACGCTCGCCGCGCTCAAGAAAGGCTCGCTCATTCCATTCGTCTATACGAGAGGGGAGATGTGCGAGTATCAGCACATGGATGCCAATCCGAACGGTGCTCTCGGCAACATTGCCGGAGTCTTGGGCGGAGAGGGCAGGATACTCGGCATGATGCCGCATCCGGAGCGAGCGGTATTCTTCCATCATCTGCCGAACTTCCCATATCTGAAAGAAAAGTATCTGCGTGCAGGCAAAACGGTGCCGAAGTACGGGCCGGGTCTGCAAATCTTCAAAAATGCGGTACAATACTTCTCTCGCTAAACATATGAACGATCTCAAAGAAAAATGCGGAATATTCGGTATTTACGGCGCTGGCCTCGATGTCGCGCGCCTATCCTTCTTCGGCCTCTTCGCCCTGCAACACCGAGGACAGGAGAGTTCGGGTATTTCTGTCGGAAACGGCGAGAAGCTCTTCTCCTATCGCGGCGCGGGGCTCGTTTCGGCCGTCTACAACGAAGACAACTTGAAACGTTTGCAGGGATTCCTCGCCATCGGACACAATCGCTATTCGACGTCGGGCGCATCCGTTCTCTGTCATTCGCAGCCCATCGTCATCGACGAGACATTTGTCTTCCAGAATGAAATGCGCGAAGGTAGCGAAGGCGGCATCGTCTCTCTCGCGCACAACGGCAACTTGCCATCCGTTTCTGCTCTCACTGATTTTCTCAAAGATAAAAATGTAAAACTCGACGAGCGCTCCGATTCCGAACTCATGGCCGAAGCGATCGGTGTGGGCATCAAGAACGGCCAATCTCTCGCCGAGGCGACGAAGGCCGTTCTTCCGCTCTTCACCGGCGCATACGCACTTCTCGTCGCGACGCCTTCTGCAATGCTCGCCGTGCGCGACGGATTCGGTATTCGCCCACTCTCTCTCGCCAAAATCAATGGCGGATATTCCGTTGCATCTGAAACATGTGCTTTCAAGACGATCGGCGCAGAATTCATTCGCGAGATCGAACCGGGGGAGATGGTTGTTATCGACGAGAGCGGTCTTCACTCCGAACAAGTCATTCCTTCGACTCCGAAACTCGACCTCTTCGAATTTGTTTACTTCGCTCGTCCTGACTCAACCATTGCTGGTCGTCTTGTTTACGACGTCCGTCGCGCATCAGGTATCGAACTTGCTCGCGAGAATAAAATAGAAGCCGATATCGTCGTGCCCGTTCCCGAAACTGCCGTGCCGGTGGCCATCGGCTATTCGCGCGAGAGCGGCATCCCGATGGAAATGGCCCTTGTGAAGAATCGCTATATTCATCGCACATTCATCGAACCCGAACAGCATATCCGCGATCAGGGAGTGAAATTGAAGCTTGCGCCATTGCCTGAAGTCCTCGCTGGCAAGCGCGTCATCATTATGGACGACTCTATCGTGCGCGGAACGACATCGCGCCAGATCGTGAGAGCGCTCTTTGAAGCCGGCGCGAAAGAAGTCCACTTCCTCGTCTCGTCTCCGCCGGTGAAATTCCCCGATTATTACGGCATCGATAC
>CALRHN010000018.1:8870-11679 GCA_943359425.1 Candidatus Nomurabacteria bacterium
AGATCTCATTGCTTCGCAGAAAACAGTCGAAGAGATCCGTGAATTCCTCGGCGCGACATCGCTTCACTTCCTCTCTCTCGACGGCCTCATCCGCGCGACCGGACTTCCGCGCGACAGGTTCTCCACGTCATGCTTCACGGGCGAATATCCGATCGACTTGCACGAACGGCTGAAAGATTTTTCTTACGACGTTCCGAAAGAATAGTTTACATATGCGAATCGCTCTACTCATTTCAGGAGGAGGAACCACGGCTACTGCGATCATTGAAGCGACGCGGAACGGACGTCTCGCCGGCGTCATTCCTGCCCTCGTTATTGCGAGCCGTGCCGATTGCGCAGGCATTGCCCGACTCAAAGAGATCGGTTTCCCCGAACACGATATCGTCATCATCGATCCGAAAACATTTGCGACGTCGGAAGAATTCGGCGCGGCAATCCTCGCAGAATGCACTTCTCGCCGCGTGGAATTCGTCGGACAGTACGGATGGATGGTGAAAACTCCGGAAAATGTCGTCGCCGCATACGAGGGCAAGATGGTGAACCAGCATCCCGGACCTCTTTTCCCCGGCCACCCAGATTTCGGTGGCAAAGGCATGTACGGCATGCGCGTTCATGCGGCGCGGCTGTATTTTGTCCGCAAAGTGAATCGCGATTTCTGGAGCGAGGCGACGGCACAGCGCGTCGCCGTGAATTTCGATGAAGGCGCAGTTTTGAAAATGAAGCGCGTACCGATCGAGGCTAACGATACGCCCGAAGATCTGCAGAAAAGAATGCTCCCCATAGAACACCAAGTCCACATAGAAACGCTCGCAGACTTTGTCCACGGCACAGTGTCCGAATATCAACGCCAGAATCCGCTCGTACTGCCGAGCGAAGAAGAGATTCTCGAAAAGTGCAAAGAAGAAGCTATAAAGAATTATCCCAATGGCTAATACAAAGAAAATCTTAATAATCGGCGGCGGGGGACGGGAACACGCTGTCGGATGGAAGGTCGCACAGTCTCCGAATGTTGCGAAGATCTATTTCGCTCCCGGCAATGGCGGCACCGCTCTGCTCGGTGAAAATGTGCCCATTGCAGCGACGGATATTTCTGCGTTGCTAGAATTTGCGAAAAAAGAATCCATCGATCTCACGCTCGCACTTCCCGACGATCCGCTCGCTCTCGGTGTCGTAGACGAATTCCGGAAGGCTGGGCTGAAGGTTTGGGGCGCGACGAAGGCTGCGGCACAGCTTGAATCATCAAAAGCTTTTGCGAAGGATTTTATGAAGCGGCACAATCTGCCGACGGCGCGATTCGAGACATTCACTGATTTTGAGAAAGCAAAAGCATATGTAGCAGGGCATTCTCTCCCCGTCGTTGTGAAGGCGAGCGGGCTCGCCCTCGGCAAGGGTGTCATTATTTGCCAGACTCACGATGAAGCGTATGAAGCACTCGAAAATATGCTCGTGAAAAAAGTTTTCGGCGAGTCTGGCAGTGAAGTGGTCGTGGAAGAATTCCTGACCGGACCGGAAATATCCGTGCACGCATTTTCCGACGGCAAGAATTGTAAGATGTTTCCTTCATCGCAAGATCACAAACGAATCGGAGAGGGAAATACAGGTCTCAACACCGGTGGTATGGGGACGATAGCTCCCGTTCCGTTCGTGAGTGGTGAAATGATGACTCGGATTGAAAAAGAAATCATCGCGCCCACGCTTTCGGCCATGACTGCAGATGGAATGCCGTTTGAAGGACTGCTTTTCCCCGGACTCATGCTCACGAGTGACGGTCCGAAAGTCATCGAATACAATGCGCGCTTCGGCGATCCGGAAACGGAAAGCTACATGCGACTTCTCGATACCGACATTCTCGAAGTAATCGAGGCGTCGCTTGTGGGCACGCTTGATACGCTCGATATTAAATGGAAAAGCGATTCCATAGCGACGATCATACTCGCCTCGGGCGGCTATCCGGAAAAATATGAGAAGGGGAAAGTGATCACGGGCATCGAAGAAGCGGAGAAAGTTCCGAATGTCGTCGTTTTCCACTGCGGCACAAAACGTGATGGCGACAACCTCGTCACGAATGGCGGGCGCGTGCTCGCCGTGTCCGCTATAGCAGGTACGCTCGAAGAAGCGCTTATAACCGCCTATACAGCTGTGGAAAAGATACATTTTGAGGGCATGCAGTACCGAAAAGACATAGGAAAATCAGCCCTTGGACAAGGACGCGTCTAGGGCTATAATGGGGGAGTCTTGGTGGGAGTTTTCACTTTTTTATGCACATCATTCTCTACGAAACAGATGCCGCACTTCGATTTTACCCTTTGACGCTCACGCGCCCCTGTTTTGACCTGCGTTCGGGCGGAACAACGCTCCGCGAACTTCTCGGCGTCGTATTTCCCGATGCCTCATTCGAATATGTTATCCGCGACTATCTGAAAGACGCCTCCGAGAAATCGGCGAAAGTTTCAAAAGGCCCCGTTCTCGTTCTCGACAGCCTCCTCGCCCCCGATGCGAAGGCCCTTCTTGCCCTCAAGAAAAAAATGGGGAAGAAAAGTTTTCTCCTGACATCAGTCGGCAAAATACGCGGGGCGTATTTTGCCGATGGGAAAGTTCCCGCATCAGTCAGCCGCACCTATGCATCGTTCGCGCGCAGTATCGATGGCGCCGCAAGCGCGAAAGAAGATATCGCTCTCTCGCGTTTCTCCGATATATGGCATCCGATCACGATGAACAAGCAGTTGCTCTCCATCAATCTGCCAACGCTTGCGAAAGGCCACAAACTTTTGAAGAAAGGCGTCTACGTCGGCAAGAAAGTTCTTATTGC
>CALRHN010000019.1 GCA_943359425.1 Candidatus Nomurabacteria bacterium
GAATCTGATCTCATACGGCGACTGCTCGAGAAGTTGTAGGAGTGCATATACTCCGGCAAATGTACCCTCGGCCCTGAAAGAAACAGCGAGAACGTCATGGCCGGAATCTTTGGCGAGATCGACGTTCGCGATCTCGAATTTGTCCACAGCTCCCTTGCCCAGCTTCTCGATCGTCTCGAGGAAAGGCACGACGTCGGCAGCTGACACGAAATGCGCGGCGAGCGCTTCGCGTGTCTCTTTCGTCGCAGCAACAGTCTGTTTGAGTGCGCCTAACTCTGCTTCTTTTTTCTGCGCGACAAGAGTTGCCGCCGTGAGCGTTGCGATATGCTCGTTCTTTATCTTTACCAGATGGAACATGTACAAATAGAGGCCGAAAACAGCCACGGTGACGAATCCGAGAACGACTATCAATAGAGTGTAGTGTTTCGTGTGTTTCATTTCGGTTGGGCGAGGAGCGTTATTTGGAGACTGAAATCTATGTCACTGCCTTTGACAAAATTCGAGACGGGAAGATTTATTTTCGAAAATGCCTGTTCGGTCTTCAAACGATCGACAAAGGAGAGGAGCGCTTCGCGGCTGTCGGCCGTTCCCGAGAGTGTCACTTCGGGAGTTTTCCCGTCGCTAGATTTAGTATATGCGACTTGGCGGATCCGTATGGCCTGGGATTTTTGTCGCAAAATCGGCGCGATGACGGAGTCAGAGACGAGAAAGGGTTTGCCGAGTCCTGTAAAGATCTGGAGTTTCTTATTGATATCATCGATGCTCTGAGACATGTCCGCATCGATTGCGGCAGTTTCATTGCCCTGATGCGCGTCGAATTGTTTCTGTGCGAACGTTTCTTTCGTATTCGAAAGAATATATGATGGCGCAAAAAGAATGACGAGCACGGCTCCGCTGATCGAGAGGAATGTGAGTGCGGCGACAGCGAGCCGCAAACGGTACAGACCGCGAATACGCTTCTTTTCGATGTACGGGAGGAGATTAATCATGGGTAAAATCGCGCAGGGCGAGTCCGATCGCCGTCACGTATCCGAGCGAGTCGTTGAAATTTATTTCCGGAACATATCCGTTGTCAGTCGCGATATTCGCCCACGCGTCGGCGAGAACGACCGTCGTGCGCATGCTCATAGAGAGGTAGTCGACGAGGCCGATGAGATTCGAGTCCCCGCCGCACAGCACGATCTTCTCGATCGCGGGATGCGCGACGCCGTCTTCTTCCTTGTGCGTGTGCCAATACACGTAGTGCTTGTTGATCTCGTCGCGCAGGACGGAGATGTTATTGAGGAGGACGGCGAAGAGTTCGCGCTCGGGAGCGTTGCGCGAGAGGTCGAAGGTCTTCTTCATGCCTTCGGCTTCCGCGAAACTGATCTTGAAATTCTTTTCGAGTATCTCCGTGAGCGCTCGTCCGCCGATGTCGAGCGTCGTGGCGAAGAGGACTTTGCGGTCGGAGACGATGGAGACGCCCGTGCGCGTATGGCCGAAGTCGACGACCATGACCGTGCTCGCGTCGCCTTCGGGAATGACGGCGCGCATGATGGCCGACGCTTCCAGTTCGAGAGAGATCGGCGTATAACCCGACGAGGCGAAGAGTTCCAAATAACTGTCGATAGTGACTTGAGAGGAAGCGAGGACCTTGATCGAATACCACGAATCGCCTTCGGAGACGAGATCGTAATCGAATACGGAATCGACGGCAGCCATGGGAATATGCTCTTCGAGCTGCAGCTCGATGGCGTTGCGGATGCTCTGGCGGTCCATGCGAGGGATCTTTACGCGGAAGAGATAGACCTGTTCCTCGGGCATGGCGACGCGGACGAAGGAGAGTCCGTGCTTCTCCCTGATGCTCGCGAGTACTTCGGAAAGTTTCTTGCTGTCGATTATCTTGCCGCCGGCGACAATGCCTGCGGGAATCTGTTCTTCGCCATAGCGTCCGAGACGGAAGCTGCCGCGATACGGAATGAGTTCGGCGAACTTGATCGACTGATCGGAAATATCGATGCCGACGGACGGCATACGCAAGAGCCGCGGCGTCGGAAAGAATCTGTTCTCTAAGATCTGCTTCATGTCCTTCTATTATACTTGAGACGGACTAAAAAGTCTGCTTATTCTCCCCGATGTACTGCGCGCGCAGCGAAAAATGTCGGAATGAAAGAGAGAACGACGAGAGCACCGACGATGGGGATGAGGTAGCTATCGATATTGGGAATCGTACGTCCAAGTGTGTATCCGATTGTCGGTATGAGGATGCACCAGATCGCGCCGCCGATTATGTTATAGGAGAAAAAGCGTTTGTACGGCATCTGCCCGATGCCGGCAAGAAGCGGCGTGAGCGTACGGACGATAGGGACAAAGCGCGCGAGAATAACGGAGGCCTGCCCGTGTTTGGCGAAGAACCTATTCACGCGTTCTATATATATGGGTTTGAGGAATCGAGAACGCCGCTCGGTAAACAATTTGTCTCCGGCCTTCTTGCCGATCGAATATCCGACGCTGTCCCCTATGACGGCGGCGATGAATGAGCCGATAATGAGGACGAAGAGATTAATATGCCCCGCGGCGGCGAGAATGCCGGCGACGAAGAGAAGCGAGTCACCAGGAAGGACGACGCCGAAGAAGAGTCCGCTCTCGGCAAATATGAAAGCCATGATGCCCAGCATGCCGAACGTCTCCGCGACGAATGTGGGGTTGAGAAGATCGGCGAAGGAGAAGTGCATATAATTTATCGTACAGCACTCCCGGGATTTACCGGACGCTCGGGCGTGAGAAATACGGGCGCGCCGTCAGGTCCATCGACGGCCATGAGCATTCCTTGTGATTCGACTCCGCGAATCATACGCGGTTCGAGATTCACGATATAGAGAACTTGCTTGCCGACGAGTTTCTCGTATTCAGGGAAGAATTCGCGGATGCCGGATACGATCTGGCGGAGAGTCGGTTCAGGCGCAGAAACGCCCGTTTCTGCGCCTGCCTCTGTGTTCGCTTTTGCTTCCCTTAAACTATCTTGCGAAGCAAGATGGTCGGGCGAACCGGCTACTGCCGGTTGTAGCCCAAAATCGATCATGCATTTCAAAAGCTTGTCTGTGCCTTCCACGGGTTCAACGCTCCGGATTGTGCCGACGCGAATGTCCATCTTCTTGAATTCTTCATACGAAACCGTTGCCATATTTCTCTACTATAGCACTTCTTGCTGATCCGCCTCAATTGAGCAAAGCTAAATTATTTCGGACAAGTAACAGCTTTCACAGTATGGTTTATACCCGTCGCTCGTCTTGTACGCCGACCAGATCTCGGTGCCGCACTTGAAGCAGGCGTCTTTGTGAATGCGGAAATTGCTCATGATCTTGAATCGGTCGATGATGCGCTGATACGGCGTGTCGCTCGGAAACACAATGTGATGCTGTTTATAGAATGCGATCTCGCGCGGGATGAGACGGAACGGTTTGCCCGATTTTTCTCCGAGGACGGCGAGCGTACACAGTTCGTCGGTCGCATCGGAACTATTCTCCGGCAGCGCGGCGGCGGGGACCCCCGCCGCGGCCGGGGCCACCTCGATTTCCGGCTGCCAGAAAAGCCTGCGTGAAATTGCCTCGGATTCTTCCATCGGATAGATAATATGCGCGAAAGAACTGTTGTATGCATAGGGTGCGAATGAGAGCGGGAAGAATTCTCCGTACTCCCCTCGCGCAAGCATGGCCGTCTTGATCGCATCGACACGCTGAAAATATTCTTCAGGCTCGTAGACGACGTTGCCGATGGCGTATGAAACGTTTTTCAGTCCGATGCATCCGAAACAATTCGTGCAGTTGTCGCACGTCATGAGGAATTCCGAATCGCGCGTCTCCTTGCAGGCGAAAGAGAACTTCACATTGGAAGAATTCATGCCGACATTCTGCGTATAATAGAGCCGTTCGGCAAAGCCGGAGTATGCGACATCCATCGAATCCTTCACGTCGAGGAAGAACTGTCCGTAGCGCACATTTTCCGATCGCTCGACTTGGAAAACGAATGTGCAATTCTTCGATTCCTTGATATCGTTGCCCGAAACATTCTGCGACTGATAGATGCGCGTCGCGCGGACCGGATTCTCTTTGATGAAAGTTTCAAATTTCTCCTTCCACTCGCGCAAAACCGAGCGACTGCCGAGATCGACTTCGGCTCTCCTCTTCTTGTATTCTTCTTTCGTGAGCTGTTCATTGAACCAACAATAATTCTTGCTCCGCAGATTCACGCAGCCGAAACAATTCTGACAGTTGCGGCAATCGTAGATGAAATCGCACTCGACGCATTCGGACGAGAACGACGCGTACGCACATTTATAGCAATCGCTCGTCGTCGTGTTGTTGTAGAGCTGGTCGCCATTGCGTGTGTAATACGAATCAACGACATGGCGCGAGGTGAATATCGATGCGCTATACATGACATCTTCCGACGTCCACGAACCGAAGACATAGTAGCAATCCTTCATTCCGCGACCATAGAAAGCGAAATCGCTGTTCACGCAGCCGGGCCCGCGCCTGACGCCCGGCTGCGGCACGGTGGCCAAGAAATCGCGATATGCATCGAGAAAGGGCATCCGCGGATCATATTCCCTTCCGAAAGAGCGCGGATCCCATGCATCGGAATAATATGTATCATAATCATACGTCACCCACGGCATGACGGGGGCGGTGAGAGAAATCATCGTGTCAGTATGGTCAGGCACATTGCACGCTCGGCGATAAATATTGGAATAGTTGGCGAATGCGAGGCGTTTCTGCCTGCGGCACGTCGGACAACACGCAGGCGGCGGCACGCGGAGCATTTTGTAGAACTCGATATCTTCTGCCGTCACGTCGAATGAGCCTTCGCAATATTTTGAAATCCCCTTCTCCGTGCAAGTACGCGCATGAGGGACAAGGATGTCGAGAATCTTGTCGAGCGCGGCGTCGAATTGTGGCGTCTTGGACGGCATATCTTTTACATTCGCAAATCATCGATAAACTTCTGAAATATATTCGTGTATTTTGCGCGGGTTGTTTCGCTGTATTTTGCACTGCGGCACTCGATGAGTGCACGGGCACATTCCTTGTATTCTTCGGGAGTGTTCGCAACGAGAGCGCCGTATGAGAAGGGACCGTCAAAACCATTTTTACGCGCGATGAGATCGAGCGTGCGCGCCATATTCTTCAGAAAATACGGAAAATCCGCAGGAGTTATGGCCGACACATCTTCCCAATGCGAAACGGCATTTCTTTTCACGCGAATGGCGATGAGTTCATCTATGGTTGCGTCAGGCAGAGAGAAGTCGCTGCGCGCTACCGAACCGATAACCGGAATCCAATATTTCATGTCAGCGAGAAGAAGCGGGACTTCGATAAATCCGACGAGCGGGCTTTTTTGTACGCCGGTGTTCAATTCTGAAATATAGAGCAATCGGAATCCGAAAGGATTGGGAAAAGATTTATCTTTGCCGAGTTTCGCGCGTATCGTTTCTTCCATATCCACAGGAAAATCGTCGGAGACGATGGCGATCGAATCAATATCGCTGCGCGCTGGATCGAAATCCTCGCACGTCGCGCTCCCCCACAGATATATCGCGCGGACCTGCGGCTGATACGTTTCAAAAACTTCTCGGAGAAGTTCTGTCGCTTCGGATATGATCGTATCGCGTTGCATAATTTTTCTATTCTAAAATTCTATAGAATATTAGAATACTTCTTTTTGGTAACAGGATTCGCAATAAATTTTCTCCGGTCGATCCGATGAATATGAAGTCTCGAATTCGTTCGGACATGATTCGGTGTGACCATGATTTGTTTTGTCACACATACACTGCCGATCCCAGAGTTTCATTGGGGCTCTGAGCTCATTACGTTCATAATGTCTGCAATTTGGACAAAGCCGAGGTGCCGGTATTTTCCATTTTCTTAGGTATGCAAGTTCTTCTGGATGAATTTTAAATGCCGTTGTACATTGGTGGGGACAATTCCCTTCGTGCGAGCATCCGATTGCTTCAGCAAGGATATCATCTGCAACATCCACAATCAAATCCGGCACATCTTTGCTATCAATCGTAGGTTTATTGGTCTTTTTTTCTTGCGGTCGCCAAAAATAGCCTAAGGTGAGGGCTTTCGATTCATCAATTGGAAAATATTCTTGTGCGAGGGTTTCGTTATAAGCGTATGGAACACAGATTTGTGGAAAAAATTCGCCATACGTAAACACTCGCCCCTGTTCATCGACATAGGGCATTTCATTCATATGATTTTTTATTTTCTCAACAAGATCAAAATATTCATCTTTAGTGTATTGTCTGTTCATAATTACATATTGACCCTTATTTACACTTATCGAGCCAAATATATCAGCAACATTCATGCAGTAATCACAATATTGTGAATCGGTCGTGTTCGCGCCAAGATTGATAAAACATGAATTTCTTGTCCCCCATGTGATACCAACAGACTCATACGCAAGCTCGCTTTTACCAGAACCGATAACATCATATATATCCTTGGGATTGTCGACAAGCCGCCATCCGAATTTAGAATCTTCAGCGCCAAAAATTTCAAAGGATTGTTTTACGTTTTTACTGTTCTCAATATAGTTACCGGTGGAATTAGGAGACTTGAAAATATTTGCGTATCGATGAATCGCATTGTTTTCAATCATAAATTTGAATTCTTTTTTCAGTTCTTCATTTTGAACAAATGATCCGAATTCAATCTTCTTGATGGCTTCGTTGTAAGAATCCTTATCGAGCTGTTGGCCTCGGAATACATATTTTTGATTCCTAAGGTTGCTCGACATGAAGCAGCTGGAGCAATTTGCGCAATCATATAAAAACGCCGAATCGAGGCAGTCATGACTATCGACTAAGTTACGACAGTTATAGTTTCGAGCCCCTTGAAGTATCCAGTAACTTGATTCGCACTCTTTTATATTTGTGCAGTCAAGACAATTCTTCGAATAATCTACTCCTCGAGAATGATAAATAAATTCAGATTTAACTACGGAATACGATAAGAAAGAATCTTTAGAATTAAAGACGAAGTTCGAATATTCAGTATTTTCTCCCGGATTTACGCCCAGTAATGCCCGTCGTGGGACTTGTTTTAACAACTCGCTAAATTGAACAAAAAATGGTTTAGAAAAATCGTACTCTCTGCCATAGTCTAACGGATTCCATGCATCACTCGCATAACAGTTTGCGCAATAAATTATAAATCCATTCGCAGGATTATACATTGTAACGATACTTGCTTTGCATAAACCACAATTGATTCTGTATAAAAATCGCTCGTTTCTTGATCGAAAACGCCTCACCAATCGACACTCCGGACACCAAGTCGGCGGTGGCACCTTCATCTTTTCATAGAAAGAAAAATCATCCGCTTCGATGGTGAAATCTTTTTTACAATTTTGGCAGTTTCTTTTCTCCATGTGTCTCTGTACTTGCGTACTAGTACGCAAGTACACGATTCGTTCTAATGATGATGTCCACGGTGCTTTTCGAGATAGCGCTCGAGGATAAAGGCAGCGGCGCGGGCGTCGAGGTTGGCCGGCTTGGCCGGCATTTTTGTCGCCCGCGCCGCTTTGGATTCTTTCCCCTGCCTGCCGTGGGCTTCGTATGAAGTGAACGCTTCCGTCATCGTCTCGATCGGCAGCATTGTCCGGAGCGTGAGTTCAGCAATAAAGTCCCCTATTTCCGCCTGCACGGGATTGCCGTCCGAGATCCCGACCACGATCGCCCCCGGTTTCTCCGCCGCGATTATTTTCTCGAGTTCAGGCAGGAGTTTCGGCCCCGCAGCGAGGGTGACGAGTGGGCGCGCAATGGTACCGCTATCGTCCGAGACGGCGACGCCGACCCGTTTCGTCCCATAATCAATGCCAAGATATCGCATTCGTACAGCTTAACATACGGCGCAAATTCTGCTATGATGACGCCCATGGAGCTATTGGGAACAAACAGTCTTATATGGTACATTCTTTTCGCCCTTTGGACGTTACCGTGGAAAGCGTATGCATTGTGGACAGCGGCAAAACGCGGCGATAAACGCTGGTTCGTGCTCTTGCTCATCTTGAATACATTGGCGATCCTCGAGATCTACTATATCTTCAAAGTGGTCAAAAAGACTCGCGCCGAAGTCTGGCAATTCTTCACGCAGAAAGTGATCCAATTCTAGAGAAAGCGAAAAATACGGAGGTGTGGCTGAGTGGTTGAAGGCACCTGTCTTGAAAACAGGAGACCATTTACGTGGTCCGTGAGTTCGAATCTCACCGCCTCCGCGATTAACGAAAAAGAGCGCCCTTGGGCGCCTTTTTCGTTCGCGGAAGCGAGGAAGTGCCTTGAGGCACTTTCGTGTGAGATTCGAAAGATTTTTCGTTATTAAAATGAGCTCGCGAAATTTGAATCGAAAAATACCCGCCGCAGTATCGGCGAATCTCACCGCCTCCTTCCCCGCATATAAAAATCCCCCTGATTGTTTCAGAGGGATTTTTGTTTTCATACATACGATTATTATTTCTTCGCATACAATTCCTTTGCACGGAGAATAGCAGTCATGATTCCTTTCAACAACGCAGCGCCAAAACCTTCGTGTTCGAGCGCAGCGATACCGGCAATAGTGCAACCGTCAGGCGTCGTTACTTTATCTATCATCACTTCGGGATGACTTCCGGAAGTTGAGAGAAGAAGTCCTGTCCCTATCACCACTTCTTCCACCATCATGAGTGCCTCATGTTCATTGAAGCCAGCTTGTATAGCAGCTTGCATATACAAACGGATGAACTTCGCAACAAAGGCAGGCCCGGAACCGACAAGAACAGTTGCTTGCGGGAATTTTTCTTCAGGAATGACGAGCGTCTTCCCTACCGAAGAAAAAATAATTTCCACTAACTTTTTATGTTCTTTACTGGCTCCGTCAAAGGCGAGGCAGGTCATAGACCGCCGCACTGCAATAGCAACATTTGGCATTGCGCGAACAACAGAAACATCGGTTCTCCCTACGAGCATTTTTATGCGTTCAATGCTCGCTCCCGAAACAACAGAAATGATAAGTTGTCCGGCTGTAAGAGAACTTTTAATGCTGCTAATTACTTCATCAACTTGCTTCGGCTGAACGGCAATGATGATGACTTTTGCTTTGGTGATTGCAGTCTTGTTGTTCCGCAAACAAACATACCGTTTCTTTTCTTCCGATGAAAACGGCGATTTGTTGCGCGTAATAGTGACCTTGCCGAGAGCAAGAGCCGCCTCGGTAATACCGGAGGCGACATAGGTGCCGACATTGCCGGCGCCGATAATGGTGATAGTTGGCTTCATAACGAGATGTCCCAGACCCGCGGATGCGAGTTTTACCGGTCCTGTGCCGGGGTTTTAAAACTGGATGGTTGATTGTTCAGTTGTTAAATAACTAAAATAAAAAGAGCCCTCATAGTGAGTGGCTCATGTATGCGTTCAAATATGGAGAGAAAAATTAAGCGCAAAGATCAGCCACCCGAGGGATGGCCGGCGGAACAACGTTTACTTGTGTCTTTGCGTACTGTTTCATTACCTTTTTATAGTATCGTGATATTGCGGGAGAGTCAATAGGGTGGTGAAAATCTCCCCAGCCCATGCTATGATATGCCCAATATGGAAACCATTCTCGATCTCCTCCGGAAAACGAATGCAGTCTATATGAACGACCATTTCGTCTACACCTCCGGCAAGCACGGCTCGGTCTATATCAACAAAGACGCCCTCTATCCGCACACGGATGTCGCATCCGCAGTCGGCGCACTCTTCGCAGAGAAATTCAAAGATAGCTCCATCGACGTCGTCGTCGCACCGGCTCTCGGCGGCATCGTGCTCTCGCAATGGACGGCGCATCACCTCTCGCACCTCACGGGCCGTGAAGTTCTCGGCGTCTATACGGAAAAAACTCCCGACAAGAATCAGATCCTCACGCGCGGCTACGACACGCTCGTCGCAGGCAAAAATATTCTCATCGTCGAAGACACGACCATGACGGGCGGCTCGGTGAAGAAAGTCGTCGACACCGTCCGCGCAGCCGGCGGCAATGTCGTCGCTGTTTCAGCCATGATCAACCGCGATCCTGTGAACGTTACGAGCGAATCTCTTGGCGCGCCATTCTCCCCGCTCGGCATCCTCGAAGCGGAAGCATTTGATGCGGACACCTGCCCCCTCTGCAAGCAAAATATCCCGATCAATATGTCAGTCGGCAAAGGCAAGAGCGCGAAACTCTAGTTATACTCACTTTCCGCGATAGCAGAGAGTGAGTATGTTAAGCCACTTCCTGCTGGTAGCAGGTTTCACAATAAATAATGTCTCCCCGAGCCGGATCAAATCCGGTTTTAAATGTATTCGTG
This sequence comes from Candidatus Nomurabacteria bacterium, assembly GCA_943359425.1. Taxonomy (GTDB): domain Bacteria; phylum Patescibacteriota; class Minisyncoccia; order Phycocordibacterales; family UBA9973; genus CALRHN01. The sequence goes on from CALRHN010000019.1 coordinate 10,354, forward strand.
CACAGAACAGTTCCGTGTTCGTGTGCTGAAAAATTTTTATATACTCCCTCTTTTGACGATTCGCCGCCGCAATCGCATCCGCGGTCATAGAGTTCCATTTTCAGACGCATCTTGAGACGCTCCATGGTGCGGCACGCGGGACAGAGTGTCGGTACCGACACGCCGATCTTGCGATAGAATGCGAGTTCATCGGGAATTATGCGGAACGCCTTCGTGCATCCTTGATTGCATGTCGCTTTGTGCGCGCATTCGACGATCTCTTTCGTTATCGAATCATCCGTTGCCGTTATATCTATCGGAATATTTTCCACAGCAAGCGTTGGTTTATAATCCTTCGTCTCCGGATCGCGCCAGCGATAGCCTTGCGCAATAGCTTCTTCCTTCGTCAGTGGAAAATATTCCTGCGCGAGTGTTTCGTTATACGCCCACGGGCTCATCTCCATCGGGAAGAATTCTCCATATTTATATATCCGCCCGTTCTTGTCGGCATAGGGCATGTCTTCCATGTGCTTCTTGAGCTTTATTACGAGTGATTCGTACTCTTCCTTCGTGTATTGTTTGTTCAGAATACAGTAATCTTTCTTGCGGAGCCCGACGCAGCCGAAAAGATTGGAGCAGCCGTTCGTACAAACGATGGAATATTCGGCATCATGCACGTTTTCCTGCGTGAGGAATGTGAACTTCAGATTCTGAATGCCGTTGCCGCCGATGGCGACTTCATACACCATCTCGGCGCCCGAACCCCATGTCGTGTAGTCATAGCAATCTTTTGGCCCCGGGACTTCTTGCAAATACTGACAATATCGAAGATTCTCCCCTTCGCGGACGAGGAAAGAATCCCTGACGTTTTTCGAATTGGAAACGTAGGAACCGGTACTCCCGATATTCTTGACGCCCTGATGATTCTTGTTCGGGAATTTCTTCCAAAAAGCGTGTGAATCG
>CALRHN010000020.1:0-6393 GCA_943359425.1 Candidatus Nomurabacteria bacterium
TTCACTGATTTACCCTCGCCATAGAGCGTGCTCATGAGTTGTTCTGTCATGACAGGGATCAAATTGTCGAACTTTTTCTTTAGTTCGCTCACGGCGCCAGGGTTCGCTCTGACGTCCAAGCCCTCTTCCTTCACTTTGTCGCCATCATTATATATACCTGCCGATATCTTCGGCTTGCCGCCCCAGCGACCGGCCTCCAGTTCGATTCGAAACTCCAGATGATCGCCTGCATCATTGATTCTGAAATCTTCCAGCTCCAATTTTCTTTTTTCTCCGGCGAGCATATTCTCCAGACTCTTTTTCAAGTCTGCCTCCAGTTCTTTTATTGAAATGCTTTTTTCGTTCGATTCTCTCTTTTCTATGGCAGGTTTATTCTCTTGTATTCCCCCTGTTGCATTTGCAAGGGTCGCCAACTCAGCGTCATATCTGCTGTTTATCTCATCTTGTTCTTCGGCGGCTTTTCCAATTATAATATTGCCATTCTTCAGGCTGTGTTCTCTCAATTCTGACCGTCTTCGACTCTCTATGTTTTGCTCGATTTTTTGTCTATTTGAACTGAATGGACTATGTACAAGTAATCTATAACCTTGGTAGTAGATTCCGTCTGGTTTTATCTCATATTCTGTTCCTTCTATTTTCTCCAATCCGAAGTCCGCTTTTTTGTTTTCAGAAACTTCAGATTCTGCCGATTCTATTTCTTCAACTGGAGCTCCTGGATAACTGCTGACCAGTTCTTCCGGCGAGATATCTTCACGCGAGGCTAACTCCTCAAAGGTTTTTATAAGGATGGCTTTCTTGCTTTCTCTGTTGAGTACTTGGAATTTCTTGAGTTCATCCTCGTCGAGATTTTTCGCATACTCTGTCGTTTCTTCGGCGAGGAATTCCTCATTTTCGAGGCCCTGCGTATAATCTTCCACGCTCTTTCTGTAATGAGCGAATTCGTCCGTTTTTGTTTCGGCAACAGGAATTACTTCCTTCTTCTCTTCGGCTGCAACAGGTTCCAGATTCTCCTCCTCCATCTTCGCTGCCGAATTCTTCAATGTTTCCATCCGATCTTCCAATTCTTTAATCGCACTATTCTCTGTTTCAATATCTGCTCGCATGCTCGCGATGATCTGATCGGCGAGTATTGTTGCATCTACAGAGATCGGGATTTCCAAGGAATGGGTTTTCAATTCTGCTTCTCTAAGAGCGGCAATCCGCGTTGCAACGTTAGCCGAGAGGATAATACCTTCCGTTTTTATTTTTTCAATATCTTGTTCGAGTTCAGTAATCCATTTTCCCTCGAACTCTATCGGATTCTTGGCAAGTCGGATTTCCAGACGCTCGATCTCTGTCATGATCTTTTTTTCTCGGGCAGCATCTTCAGCTTCTTTGAGTTTGCCACGGATTTCGGCGGAGAGTTTCTCTCTTTTATCGTCCGTCATTGTGTCCTCCATATATTTGAGTGCCTCGATACGGCCACGGCCATAGCGCATATCTTTTCTGAATTTTTCTGCCTCCGCTCCTTTCGGAGCGTCTTTCCCCGTCTTGCGAAGTTCTTTAGAAGCCGTGAGCCATTGATTTTTCTCATGCGCCAGCATATGCCCGAGCGGATCAGCGGAGAATTTTTCCGCTTCAGCTATCTTTCCGTTGCGGTTGGTGCCATATTTCTCAATGAAAAACTGCAATTCTTTCTCGATTAACCCCTCCGCATATTCGAGATTCTTCTCCATCTCGAACTCGCCCGCCTTCTTCTCCAAGATTTTCTGGTCCACATAGCGGATATTGCCACCGGCGAGCTTGATCTTGAGAACTGATCGCGGGCTTTTGAACATTGAAAGTTTCCCTTCCCCAATATCTTCAATGATAGATGTCTTGTTGTCCGCACCCTTTTTGGCAAGTGTGTAGTTGAGCGCGCGCATGAGCGATTCAGTATTCTTGAAGGAGAGTTCATCGCCTTTCTTGAGAAGTTCATCGAGGATTTTTGTTTTATCGAGTTTCTTGTATGCATTCCAATTCTCCCCGATCTCTTTCTCGATCCGATCTCGCAAGCGGACATCATCCTCAAGCTTGAAATCTTGTTTCAATTTCCCATCTCCTTCTTTGAATGAATCTGCATCGAGATCAACTCGGGTAGGAGCAGAGCCGCCAGTTCCCTCTTTGGCTCCTGCGATCCAGAGGTTACGATCTTTACGGTACACACAAAGAACTCGGATCCGTTCTCCTGTCCTCTTATTTACGATTGTTGTCTCTTCCGGAGTGACCAACGCTCCTTTTGCGATCCAAAAGTTTGGGTAAGCGAGCACCTTGGCGTTTTTTGGGAGGGTAAAAAGTTCAGGATTCGTCTGACGCAGTTTATCGTAATACGTTTCTTCTGCTGCTGGCTCGACAGGAGGAACGATCTCTTCTTTCTTTTCCTTTGGAGTGCGTATCTTTTTGGCTACTACTACAGGAACAATAGTTCCATCATCGAGCCCCTTTTTATATTTATTGAGCTGGTTGATGTACACGAAATAGGCGGTAATATCCTTGTGAGCGGTTTCCAGTTCTTTTCCGGCAAGGCCTCCCTTTTTTACCTCTCCTTCGATGAGTGTTCGTTTGGACTTGAGTTCTTCGATAACCCGTCCGACATATGCCCCCTCATTTTCTTTGGCAGTTTTTTTGAATTTTACCGCCTTCCCTGCCTCGGCAAGTACTTCCGAAAAATTCGGTTGCGCTGTAATATTTCTTGTTGGATCTCCTATTTCTCCCATGTGATTAGAATTGTATCATTGTGTCTCTGCTAAATGAAGCGCGGTAAGCTTTTTTGGTATCTTTGACGCCGGTATTTCTGTTTTAATCTGCCGATATTATACTATTTTTATATAAAACTGTCAATTTTTGACCTTCCACTCGATATCCACACCGACTTTGGAAAGGCGTTGACTTCCACCCCTGTCGGCGCTACCATTCTCTCTGTAGGTATATAGACACTATTATATACCTGCCTTCCTGAAACACTAGCTCGGAAATACCTTTATTTATAAGGGTTTTACCGCAAGACCGCGTGGCCGTAACCAAATTGCCTTTAATTTCAAGCATAATTACAGATTTCTTGTAATTTCTCCCTACCTGGGAGCGCGAGATATGGCAATTTGACCTTAAAAGAGGCTTATATTGCATACAACTAAAAAACTCGGTGGGCAAAAAACTCCTTATTTTGCAAGCTCCCGAGCACAGAGCATCCTCAAAACAATCGCTTCCATGCGAAAGGCTATTTTTGTCTTTGCCCTCATAGTACCTATTGTCACCTTCCCATTCTCGGCCCAAGCCGGGATTTTCTCTTTTATGGCAGGTCCGACGAAAACTGTCGACGCTTCGACAGGCAGTGATACCAATTCCCAGACCCTCTCTGTCCTCGAAGCCACCCCTTCGTCCAATCCAAAGGCTTCTCTCGACGTCCCCGTCATGATTGCCGGCTCGTCCATCGTTGCCAATATCGGCCCCCTCGGCACCGAATCCGATGTTGCGAATCTGCCTGCCACCGACCAGATCAGCATCCACGTTGTCCGTGATGGCGATACGATTGCAAGCATTGCGAAACTCTACGATGTTTCCGTGGGAACCATCCTCGTCGCGAACAACCTATCTCGAGGCGACAAACTGACAAAGGGCCAGGTGCTCACCATATTGCCGTTCTCGGGCATCGAATATACGGTGAAGAAAGGCGATACGCTCGCCAAGATCGCGAAGAAATATGGAGCTCCCGCCGACGATATCGTCCGATACAATGACATTACCGTGAATACTGATCTTGTTGTCGGCACAACGCTTCTTATCCCGGATGCGGAAGGTTTTGTTCTGGATCAGAATACATCCTCGTCTACAAGCGGAACTTCAAGTTCTTCTTCATCGTCTTCGTCATCGACGCAGTCGACTGGCATGCATGGCAAGAGTCGCAATACGACGAGTTATCCGAATTTCTATATCTGGCCGATCGCCGGACATGCCGGCCGCATCACCCAAGGAGCACATGGTAGTCGCATGAACGGCATCGACATCGGAGCTCCGAAAGGCAGTACGATCGTCGCTTCAGCCGCAGGTACGGTGCTTATCGCGGCGACATTCGGATACAACAGCGGTTTCGGCGAATACGTTGTCATCGAACATCCGGAGAACGGCACGAAGACACTCTATGCACATATGTCCAAAGTCCTCGTCACTCCGGGGCAAACAGTCGCGCAAGGAGATGCGATCGGCGAAGTCGGTTCGACCGGCCACTCGACTGGGCCGCATGTCCACTATGAAGTCCGCCTGAACGATGTCATCAATCCGGGTATCAATAATACGTGGAAGAATTAAATACTAAAACAAAAAGTCCGCAGAATTCTGCGGACTTTTTGTTTTAGGCCAGTTGTCTTGGGCGGTATTGTAATGCTTCAAGGATATTGCTCTCGGTGACATTTTCGCTTCCTTCGAGGTCGGCGATCGTTCGGGCGAGTTTCATGATGCGATGATAGGCGCGAGCGGAGAGCTGGAGTTTCGCCGCGCTTGTCTCGAGTGTCGTGCGCACTTCCGGATCAAGCCGGACGAATGCCGAGAGGTCTTTCACATTCATGTCGCTGTTCACGCGGATCTTGCGCGGATGATTCTTGAAACGTTTCTCCTGAATCGTTCGTGCGCGCGCGACGCGAGTACTGATATCGCCGCTCGTTTCTCCGACTGAGGCGTCATCTCCCAGTTTCTGATAGTCGACTGCGCCGACAGTGACCCACAGATCGATGCGATCCATGATAGGACCGGAGATTTTCCGCGCATAGCGCGCAAGGTCGGACGGCATGCAGATGCATTGTTTCTGTCGCGAGCCGGCATTGCCGCACGGGCAGGGATTCATGGCGGCGATGAGAATAAAATTCGACGGGAATACGGCTGTGCCTTTGGCACGCGAGATGGAGACGACATTGTCTTCAAGAGGCTGGCGCAAAGATTCGATGACGCGTTTCTCAAATTCAGGGAATTCATCGAGGAAGAGAACACCGCGGTGCGCGAGCGTGACTTCGCCCGGTTTCGGAATAGTTCCGCCGCCGACGAGAGAAACATATGATGACGAATGATGCGGCGAGCGGAATGGCGGCGCGGTGACGAGATCACTGCCGAGACTTCCTGCTATGGAATGTATTGCTGTTGCTTCCAATATTTCAGGGAGCGTGAGATCGGGGAGAAGGTCGGCGAATGCACGCGCGAGCATCGTTTTCCCCGTGCCCGGTGGGCCCGACATGGCGATATTGTGTCCACCGGCTGCGGCTATCTCGAGTCCTCTCTTTGCGCTCTCTTGTCCGCGGATGTCGCGGAAATCAATGTCGTGCGCATTGCGCTCGTACGTGATCGGTGTTGGCGGCTGGAGCGGGATCTTGCGTGCAGGTTTTTCGTCCTTCTTTTTCTTTTTATCAATAACGTCTGCGGTGAGATGTTCGATGACTTCGGACAATTCTTCGGCGCCATAGATATCGATGCCCGAGATGAGCGCAGCTTCCTTCGCATTTTCTTTCGGCAGATATATTTCCGTGAATCCTGCGCGCTTCGCTTCTTCGACAAGCGGGAGTGCTCCTTTGATCGGACGGAGTTGGCCGTTGAGCGAGAGCTCTCCGAGGAATAATTTCTTCTCCGGATCGAATGCGATCTCTTCACTGCCCAAGAGATATGCGAGGGCAATGCCCAAGTCAAAATACGACCCTTCTTTTTTCAGGTCGGCGGGAGAGAGTGATATGACGATCTTCTGATTCTGGCTCTTTGGAGATTTGAAATTGGAATTCTTGATCGCGGAGGAGACGCGGTCTTTTGATTCATCGACGGCCTTGTCCGGCAGTCCGACGATGGTAAATGCATGCAAAGTGTTGCGCGAAATATCGACTTCGATCGTAATCAGTTGTCCGCGGAGCACATTTGTTTGTGCAGAGTAGATTCGTGAAAACATAATATTTTCTCTTGAGATTATTTTGAAAGGCACGACATATTCGCCTGCTGGCGAATTGCTCCCCGCCCGTACCGGACGTACGTTCGGGCGGGTGCTCGGCTTCTTAATTTTCCATGTGGCTCGTGCACGTGCGGGCGGAAGGATTGGCCTCGAGGCGTTCCACTTCGATCGGCTCGCCGGAGACTTCGCAGATGCCATACTTGCCTTTCTTGATCTTCTCGAGAGCGCTCTCGACATCGCGGAGGCGTTTCGCAAATGTTTTCAATATGGATGTGCGCTTCTCGAAGTCCTCGAAACGGTCTGCGGCATCGTTCTGGTCGGATTCTTCGAAGTTGCTTTTCTCCGGTACTGCTTCCCAGAAATCTTTCTTCGGATCGTGCGTGCCGATCTTGTTCAGTTCTTCGACGATGTCCAGAGCCGACAACTTCTTGCCGTTCACGGAGACCGGCACACCCGCT
>CALRHN010000020.1:6403-11204 GCA_943359425.1 Candidatus Nomurabacteria bacterium
TTGTTCAGTTCTTCGAGGAGGAGTGTGCGCTCTTCTTCGAGTTTTGTTTTAAAATGTGCGGTGTCTGTCATATATAGTGAATCTATTATCTGCTAATTCCTGTCCTCTAGCATACCATACCTATTCTCTTCCGCTACTTACCTATCCACGGATAGTATTTCTGCTCAAACGGCGTAGGGCTTCCGTCGTCGCATCCGGGCTCGTTGCGATCATGATCGTCGTCTCATCCAGAAATGTGTAGAAGAAAACGGGCTTATTATTGGCGTCGAGAAGGGCGCGGGCGTCGTGGTTCTTGATGACCATGTCAGTAAACTTTTTCCCAAAGAGGTTGCTATCAGCGCCGGACGCCGGAATATTGAAGACTTCATAGAAATCATCGAAGAGTTTCGTTTCCCATGCGAGCATGCCGGCAAATCCGACGTCGTGTGAGTTCGTCTTGAAGATGAAGAAGAGATCGGTTCCGTTGAAACTATACACGCCTGCCATGAATGTCGGATCGAGCGATCGGCGAAGCGTTGCCGGCGTATCCATGTTCATGAGCGTGAGAAATCGGTCGGTTGAGATGGCCACTTTGCCCGCCGTTCCTGTTTCTACGAGAGAGAGATTGAGGATCTTGCCGAGCGATGGTGCGCCTGCGGCGACTTCGCTGCCGATGGCCTTGATCACTTGGTTGCGGGAGAAATTCGTCACATCGACGGAGCGGTTCTGGTCCGAAGAGACGAGCGTCGTTGCCGTCACAACGTCCGGCGTGACCGTAGTTGGAGTGCTCTTGTGCGTGGCGATGAGAATGATGACGATGATGGCGACGACGAGGAGAGTGATGCCTCCGCCGATATAGAGCATATTCTTCGGCGTCTTCGCCGAAACGTTGGCGACTTCGCGTTGACGTTTCTCTTCTTCGGCCATGGCGATCTTCACGACGGAGCCCTTGCCTTCCCGGACGGCTTCGGCCATGTCGGACGAATACGTGCGGATGTTGTGGATCTCCTTACTCGGATCATCCGTAGGCAAAGTCTTCGGCACCGTCAGTCTGCCCGTCGCATCGGTAGCGGCAAAAGTATTTGCCGGTGGAATGCTATTCGGAATAGGATTTTTTGCTTCAGGTTCCATAACTCATCTCATAATACACTACGACTCTCTATTGATGAAGTGGACTTCTTGTCGATATAAAAGTATTTGTTGAGCATTCGTTTCATCCTTCCGGCCTTCTTGGCATTGCACGAGATGGTAAGTTTGTTCTTTCCCCTTCCTTGTATTATGTCCATAAGTATTTTACCGCTCTCCTCTGCGTACTTTTCGGTATTTTTGTAGTAGCGATCGATACTCTGGGAAGTTTTCTGATCGAGCCAGACCTCAATGAGGAAATCTCCGAAGACATTTAAATAATAGTTGTTCTTCGGGAAGAGGAATTTTTCACTCATATAGTATTGCTGGATCTTCCCGTCGAATTCCTTTGCAATAAGCCGATCAAGCGCATCTCTGTTGCCGACGGCTACGAATAATTGCCGATTGTTCTTTTTTATAAGATCAAAGATTTCTTTTTCACTTTCCTTTCGCGCGAGAAGAAACCATTCATGCGGATTGTAGATATATACCGGTTCTTTGGGGTGGGCGACCTCCGTAAGAATACTCATCGCGTGGCCCCAAAACATATCAGTGAATGCTGGATTCTTGAATGTGTAAGAAATCTTATCGCCGTCGCGCAACTGCAAGAAATCTTCACTCGGCTTTTCGTCCATCGTATAGATACGTTTGGCGGTGGCGAAATAGTCTGCCATTTTATTTATCCAAACGTGCGACAGCGATACCCTCTTGCTCCGGAGAACGACCACTTCTTCTTGTTTGAGCTTGCGGAGAACTTGGTACACTGCTTGCTTTGTCGTTGTTGTCCTCGATTTTTGTATTTCTTTCAATAACTGCGACGTGCTCAAAGATCCTTTTTGCAAAGCAGCCAGCGCCAAAGCTTCAATGTTTTTTGGTGTTGTTACCATACAATAACAATACCAAAATGTCCAATAAAAGTAAATAGGAAACTTACTTTTTAGTGTTTTAACCCATATTTTTGGACATAAAACTATCTTTACTCTAGTATGAAGGGGCTAGAAAAGAAAAAATAGTATGGAAAACAAAGCTTGGAAAAATTTGGCCCCCCGGTTGATTCGCCAAAGGATCATTATTGAGGCGACTACCGATCATCTTATTACCCCGAGAGAATTCAAGAGGTACCTTGTTTCTCTATCAAAGGTAGTTGGTATGCGCCCACTCTCCCCGCCGTTCGCCTACCCTGCGGAAAACATGGGCTATGGCGGATGGATACACTGGGTTACTTCGGGCGCACATATTTATTCATATCCGGCGGAAGTTACGGGTGGCGCGGGGAATTTGCTTACGATAGATGCGTATACGTGCAAGCCATTTTCCGTAAAAAAAGCAGTTTCATTCACCAAGAAATACTTTAAGACGAAGAAAATTGTTTGGAAGGAAATCTAATAAACTAAAAAACCGGCATCTGCCGGTTTTTTAGTGGGGCTATTGATTATGCCTGCACAGCGGGAGCTTGCGGAGGTTTGATGAAGTTCTTGTCCGCTTCTTTGATCGACAGCGAGATGCGGCCGCGTTCGGCATCGACGGCGACGACTTTGACCGGCACTTTCATGCCTTCATGGAGGACGTCCGTGACGCGAGAAACGCGGAACGGTGCGATCTCGGAGATGTGAACAAGTCCGTCAGCGCTGTGACCGATGGACACGATTGCACCAATCTCGAGGAGCTTCACGACCGTGCCTTCAAATCTTTCGCCGATCTGATATTCATGCGTCATCTCGAGGACGATGTCGAGCGCTTTCTCCGCCGAGCCGTTCTTGCCGGTGACGTAGACTGTACCGTCGTCTTCGATCGTTATCTCGGCACCCGTTTCTTCACGGATGGCCTTGATCGTCTTGCCTCCGGAACCGATGACTCCGCCGATCTGTTCAGGTTTGATCTTCGTGACGAGGATCTTCGGTGCATTTACGGAAATATCTGCGCGCGGTGCGGGAATTTCTTTTTCTATGACGTCGAGGATAGTGAGACGCGCGGCCTTTGCTTGCACCATCGCTTCTTTGAGAACTGCGACGGGAACGCCGTCGACTTTGATATCGAGCTGGATTGCCGTTACGCCTTCGCGCGTGCCTGCGACCTTGAAGTCCATGTCTCCGTGATGATCTTCGGGGCCTTGGATGTCAGTGAGTATCTTGTAGTTCGCGGGATTTTTCACGTCGAGTATGAGACCCATGGCGATGCCTGCGACCGGACGCTTGATCGGTACGCCGCCGTCCATGAGCGCGATGGAAGATCCGCAGATCGAAGCCTGCGATGTCGAACCATTCGAAGCCATTGATTCGGAAACGAGACGGATCGTGTATGGGAATGACATCTTGTCAGGGATGACTGGAACGAGCGCTTTCTCGGCGAGCATGCCGTGGCCCATTTCGCGGCGATTGAGTCCGCCGATGCGGCCCGTTTCACCTGCGGAATATGGGGGGAAATTGTAGTGATGGGTGAAGCGTTTCGTGCCGCGGATCTCCATTCCGTCGATCTGTGTCGCGTCTTCCGGTCCGGCGAGTGTGAGGACGGAGAGAACGTGCGTTTCTCCGCGATAGAATATCCCCGTGCCGTGAAGTATCGGCGAGAATCCTCCGGCCTTCGCATAGATGGTGCGGACTTGGTCGAAGGCCCGTCCGTCGGCACGCATACCTTCGGAGAGCGCTTTCTCATGAACGATCTCATCGACTTTTTCGTGGAAATAATCTCCTGCGAGATTTATGTATTCTTCGTTATCCGCATATTTTTCTTTCGAGATGACTTTCCATTCGTCTTCGAGGGCGAAGATCTGCTGTTTACTCTCGTGCCCGAAAATAGTGTGGAGTTTCGTGCCCACAGTTTCGGCGAAGAGCGTCTTGATCTCTTCCGGCATGACCGGCGCGGGCATGTCTTTCTTCGGCTTGCCGATCTCGGCGACGATTTTCTTCTGCCACTCCTCTATCGCGGCGATGGCAGGCATGGCCATATCGAGAGCGGATGACATTTTCGCTTCGTCGTATTCGAATGCCATCGCTTCGATCATGACGACATTGTCGCCGCGTCCGCAGACGGTGAGATCGAGTTCGTAATTCGTCTCGCCGGTGTTCGGGATGTACGGATCGACGGACATTTCCCCCGCTTCTTTGCCTTTACCGACATGCACTGCGGCAACAGGGCCTGCCCATGGAATATCAGAGGTTGCGATGGCAAGCGATGCGGCATTCACGGCAAGAACACCCGGATCTGCGCGTCCGACGGAGAGAACCGTTGCGACGACTTGGACGGCGTTCTTTATATGATGGGCGAAAAGCGGACGGATCGTACGGTCGATGATGCGTGCGGAGAGGATGGCTTCGTCGGACGGACGGCCTTCGCGTTTATTATATTGCCCGCCCAAAATGAGACCGGCTGCATAGAATTTCTCCATGTACTCGACCGTGAGATTGAAGAATCCGCGATTGTCTTTGCCATCCTTCGAAATACAAGCCGTTGCCATGACGATCGTGTCCTCACATTTTAATATCACCGATCCGTTCGCTTGTTCGGCGAGGTCGGAAAAGACTGCGGTCATGGTCTTGCCGCCGACTTCGAGCATATACTCTTTCGAATGCATATTTATTTTGGCTAACCCTCAAACCCTAAAATTGCGCGCATTCTTTGGGGCAATTCTATACGTTTGCGGGCTAGCGGATTACATTGTTAATCGAACACCTCGATTCTACACTCTTTCGTAAAAAAA
>CALRHN010000021.1 GCA_943359425.1 Candidatus Nomurabacteria bacterium
CATTCGTGCTGTCCGCTGTTCCCTGTTTGCTGTCCGCTGTTCTGTACAACTCATAAAATGCCAAGACGTTTCCGAGTCGTCCGATAATCTTGCTCGCAATATCCTGCACGGATTTCTCCATGAAATTCGTGTCTTCGCCTTTCATCAGCGGAGAGGACATGAGATAGAGACGCAGCGGATCGACACCGTATTTGTCGAAGAGTATCCACGGATCGGGGAAATTATTTTTTGATTTCGACATTTTCTGCCCGTCTTCGGCGAGAAGCGTGCCCGTCGTCACGACGTGTTCGAACGGCGCCGCACCGAAAAGAATGCTTGAGATCGTATGCGTGTAATAGAACCATGTCCGCGTCTGCGCGATGTATTCGGCGACGAATCCCGCGGGGAAATTCTCAGTGTGCCAGTTCGGCCGCTCGAACGGATAATGATCCTGCGCGAACGGCATGGAACCGGATTCGAACCAGCAGTCGATGACTTCGGCGATGCGATGATATTCTTCCCCGCTTTCATCTGCCTGCGCAGGCAGGTCCACAAGCGTAATCGCATCGATATACGGACGATGCAAGTCGAGCTCGTAGTTCGCATTGTGTGGGAGCGGGACGAAAGGAAGCTCGCGTATCTGCGCGTTGAGGAAATCAGGGTATGCGTCATTTTTCTTTTTCAGCTCGGCAAAAGTAAATCCGCTTGCGAGGAATTCGAGTGCACGGCTCGAAGCATGATGCCCGACGATGAAGATATTCTTGCCGGAGAATTTCGATTCGAGATCATATATGAAATCCCCCATCCGTTTCGCGACGTCGACAAAACTCTCGCCGCCTTTCAATTGTTTCTCGGGCGAATAGACATACTCGCGATCGTAGTATTCTTTTACCGTGCCGAGCTCTTGGCCTTCGAACTCCGTCCCCGGTTCCATCTCTGTTATCCGCGCATCATACACAACATCGCCGACAGGAAAGCCCAGTTTCTCGCAGACGATCTCCGTCGTCTGCTTCGCGCGCTCGAACGGCGAAGAGATCACGACATCGATCGGGTGATCGAATTTCGCAATGCTTTCGGCCACCTGCTCCTTGCCTTTGTCAGTGAGAAGAGCATGATGATGATCATTGTCATTCCACATCTTGCTCAAGTTATTGCCGGCTTCTCCGTGCCGCATGATGAAATACCGGTTGCCCGATTTCTTTGTCTTCTTTTTCAGATCCTCGATCGAAGAAACGGTCATGAGTTTGCCGCTCTCGGATTTCCAAAACGGCAAAGGGCTCGCCCAATATCGGTTACGCGAGATATTCCAGTCCGGCGCGCTCTCCATCGTGTTCTTGAAGCGGCCGTCTTTGAGATGCTCGGGGATCCACGCCATCGTTTTCGCCTTCTCGAGCATGTCGGATTTCACTTTCTGTATGTTCACGAACCAGCTCGGCAGAGCGTAGTAGAAGAGCGGCGTCTCACAGCGATAGCAGTGCGGATATGAGTGAACAATTTTTTCTTTCGCGAAGAGCGCGCCTGTTTTCGCGAGATATTTTATTATTTCTATATCGGTTTTCTGATTGGCATCTTTTTCTTCGCCTTTCGGTTTGACCGCAAGTCCGGCGAAATCTTTCACATCGTCCGTGAATTTGCCTTCGGGAGTGACGTGGATGATCCACGGAATATTGTTGGGCTTTGCGAGATTCATATCGTCTTCGCCAAATGCCGGCGCTTCGTGGGCTATCCCCGTGCCTTGGTCTGTCGTGACAAAATCCGCGTGCCAGATCTTCCAGATATTTTCTTTGTTCGCGATCTCGGCATCTTTGAAATATGGGAATATCGGTTCGTAGCGCAGGCCGAGCAGATCTTTGCCGCTCATTTTGCCAATGACTGAATATTCCTTGTCGTTCAATACTTTCGCAATAGACGATTCGGAGAGGATGAGAGTGTCATCGCCGACTTTTACTTTTGCGTATTCGATATCTGTATTGATCGCAATGGCAGTGTTGCCCGGCAGAGTCCATGGCGTCGTCGTCCACGCGAGGAGATATGTTCCCTTCTCGTCGGCAAGTTCGAATTTCACATAGACGGAAATATCGGTAATATCCTTGTAGCTGTTATCCATGGCGATCTCGGATTTCGCGATCGGTGTCTCACAGCGCGGACAATAGGCGAGCACGCGCACGCCTTCGTAGAGCAGACCTTTTTCCTGCATCTGTCCGAGCGCCCACCAAACGCTCTCGATGAATGTGTTGTCCATCGTCTTGTATCCCCCGTCGAAATCAACCCATCGTCCGATGCGGTCAACAGTTTTTTTCCATTCATGGACGTACGTGAGAACTTTACTCCGTGCGTGTTCGACAAATTTCTCGACGCCGAGTTTTTCAATTTCTACGTGGCCGGACACGCCGAGGTCTTTCTCGACGATATTTTCGATCGGCAGTCCGTGACAATCCCAGCCCCAACGACGCGGCACGTGGTATCCGCGCATCGTCTGATAGCGGCCGATGACGTCTTTCGCCGTGCTTCCGAGAATGTGCCCGTAGTGCGGCAGTCCCGTCGCGAAGGGCGGGCCGTCATAGAAGACATAGTTCCCCCCGCCCGAACGACCGGCGGCGTCCGGTCGGGCGGGTTTCGGAGCGTCTTTTGTCAGGCTCTTCTCGAAAATTTTTTCCTTCTGCCAGAATTCGAGGATTTTTTCTTCTCGCTCGGCTGCCGGTGATTTTTTATTTTCTGTATTCATATTAGTGAATGAATGCCGTTATGACAGTAAATATTCCGAGAAAGACACCGGGAAGATTTGCCCAAAAGACGAATTTTTCTTTCTTCAGATGCGCGTAGAGCGACCAGATGACGCAGTTGATGGTCGTGACCATGGGCTGGATAAATATGTGGCTCTCTCCGCGCAGATTGGCACGCGCGATTTCAAGCAGAGATATGAACATCGCGATTGCGAGTATTGTGCCGAAAGTTCCAAGAATGGTTATTGTTTTTTCTTTGTTCATATAAAAAACCCGTCCTCACGCCACGACAAAAGTCGTGATGCAAGGACGGGTTTCAATCCGTGGTACCACCTTGATTCTCCCGCCATGGCGGGACTCATTTAGCGGGTTTTACTGCCCCGCCATGGCGGGGGTTCCTCCCGAAGCTCCGAGGTGATTGCCTCTTCAACGCTTGTACGTCTATCATACGAAGAAACCTGCCTTATTGTAAGACATAAAAATGATACGAGTTTTGTACTCTTGCCGTTATTGTGAACTTTGTTCCAGATCGTCGCAAAGACTGAACTGATTATATACGGAACGACGAATCCGAGAGCGATGAGCCCGACGGCCGTGCCGATAGAGAATGGCGCGACCATGTACGGATTTGCCATGAAGTGCATGCCGTAGACAAAATTCATGACGGGCTGCGCGAGGCCGAGTGCGACGAGCACCGACCAGACGAGATGGATCAGGGCACCGAAAATACCGAACGTGAGAGCAAATTTTGATCTGTTAATCATATTTTTATGTTAGCTTGATAATAGAGAAATTATACGCCCGCGAAGAAAAACGCGCTAGTCTGCCTCGATCAGCCCCAGTTTCTCAAGACGCGCCGTGATGGCTCCCCTCTTGCGGCCGAATTGGTGCACGAGTTCGGCGATCTTCGCGCCGTCTTCGAAAGATTGTTTGAGCGCTTCATCCTGCTCGTCCGTCCACGGCCGATAGGCATTCGGATGTTTTTCGCGCATGGTGTCGAGTCTTTTCTGCCATTCTCCCTCCGGCAGTTTCGCACCCGTTTTCGCCTTCTTCTCTTTCTTTTCTTTCTTCTCCTTTTTCAAAATTTTTCCGCCGCAGGCAGTGACGAAATTGTCGTGCATTTTTTTTATGTCATCCGCGGAGAGTTTCGCGAATGCGGTCGCGGCTTCATCCGACATCCGGCGAAACGTCTCATCCATGGCGAGTATTTCGGGATGCACTTGGAGAGCGCGGTCGCTCATGCCGAGGATATAGAGGCCGGAGAGCCTGCGCACGCGCGAGAGCGCAACATAGCCCTGTCCGTATTCGAATACGCCGGAGAGATCCATCACAGCGGCATCCAGAGACATGCCTTGGCTCTTGTGCACCGTCATCGCCCATGCGAGACGGAGCGGCACCTGCGTGATCTCGGCCCGCACCTTGCCGTTCTCTTCCACCGTCCAGTCCATCGGTTCGGCCGTGATCGAACGGCTACCGCGTACCATGACGACGGGATAGCCGTTGTCGCGATCAAAATCAACGACAGTGCCGAGGGTGCCGTTCACAAATCCTTCTTTCGGATTGTTCTTTGTGAACATCACCGATGCGCCGACTTTCAGTTCGAGCGTCTCCGGCGAGAGGCAGCCTTTCTTCAGCGTCGCGACGAGCATGTCATTGCCGCCGGAGGTCATCTCGAAAGATTTCGCAGACGAACTGATACGACCGAGAGCGATGCTGTTCACTTCGTCGACGTTCGCGTTGTGGGAAAAAAGTTTCGTGATATTTTCCGGCACATCGTCGTAGGCGACTTGCCTGCCGAGAATATGATCGATGTGAACATCCGCCACGGCATTCTTGCGGATGGCGGAGAGTACGGAGAGAAAATCCTGATCGTCTTGGCGATGCTGTTCAGACAAATAGCAAACGACGGGCTTCAGACGCTCCCATGCGGATGCGCCGTAGGCGAAAACGGTCGACGGAGAATTCTGCATGAGACTCCCTTGCCGCACAGTAGGTTCTTCTTGTTTTGAGATCGGCGGCAATTGGAAAAAATCTCCGACGAGTATGACCTGCATGCCGCCGAAGGGTTCGCCCACTTGGCGCACTTCGCGGCAGACGGCGTCCACCATGTCGAGCATGTCGGCGTGGAGCATGGAGACTTCATCGATGATGAGAACATTCGTCCGCCGGACGCGTTTGACGATGTATTCATTGCTCGCGAGCTTGTCGAGATCGTAGCGATCCAGCGTCCGACGAATGCCGATACCGCTCCACGAATGTATAGTCATGCCGCCGATATGCGTCGCCGCAATGCCGGTGGATGCCGTGATAGCAGGTTCGATATTGCGATCGCGCAAATACCGAACGTATTCGTTGATCGTGTGTGTCTTGCCCGCGCCCGGCTCTCCGGAGAGAAAGACGCTGGCACCTGTTTTCAGTATGGTGAGGGCTTCGGCTTGAGTCATGTCTTTCTATAGTAGCACAGCCGCCCAGCGGGCATAAAAAAATCTCTCCCCGTTTTCGAGAAGAGATCTTTTTGTGTGGTGAAACTTATTCAACCGTTTCTGTAACTTTCTAATGACGGAGGAAATCTTTGGCTCGTGCGTGAGCATTGGCATTGCCAGTCCCGACAGGGAAATATTTTTCAATGCTATGGGCAAGAAGAATCGCATCCTTTTTTACTTCGTCATCTGGGTTCCTGAACCAACTTTGCGCCTTAAGCAGAAGGACGATACCGTGGCTGTTCAATTCATCAGTGAGAGATTCTTTCGAACCGCCTTTTAAAACAGCGAGGAGGTCGGGTACCGCACTGATGTCTGTTGTGCTTTCCATGTCGCGGATAAAGTTAGAAATTTGTTGGTGCGTCATTTCGGAGAAATTGGGGATTGTTGTAGGGCTTTTCATAGATAGCAAATTGGTTTTTAGGTTAACAGATGGTTGTAGAAAAAACGGGTAGTCGTGGCTATGGTATAGCCTCGGACCATTGATGTCAACTTTATCCGGTGGAAAACCGCCCTCCCCACCCTATATAATAAAAAAGGCCTTACGATTAGTGTAAGGACTTTTTTATATTTTTACCCAGCAAAGAATTATTGGGTTGTGCTTTTTTCTTTTACCGGTTGTTCTTGATAGCGGTAAAGTAACTCATAGGCAAGATGCCGCGCCGGTAAAGGGTCGGGGCAGTACTCCACAACCTCCATGAGCATCTGCAGTGCCAAATCCTTGTCACTTACCAGCTTCTCATCACGTGCGCAATTAACCTGCTTGAAGCAATAGCTGTTGATTATTGAACCGACCTGATACCGAGCCGTCGGATGTGTGAGGTTTGAAAATAATTCAGCTGCTTCAGGCAACTTGATGTTAGAACCCAATCCATGGCGGATCTGCTCTATGATTTTTTCTTCCTCTTCAGGAAGGGCTACGAAATGATTCATTTGGTAAAATTATTTAAGGTTACGATATGTTGAAAGAATTAAAAACCGAAGTCCCGATGATAGTAACCTAAAAATGTTGATTTGTCAATGCTCTATGGGAAATAGGCTTGATGTATACTGTGTATATGAAATTCGTAAAAATAGCCGGTTGGTACGGCTTGATCGCACTCCTCGCCGCATTTATGTTTGCGACATTGGGCGCCATCCCCTACGGCGGATGGGCCTACGTCATTCTCAATATCACGGGCGCAGCAGGTATTGCGGCAAATGCACTCGCGCGGAAAGATTACCCCGCCGGAGTTCTCAACCTCGTCTGGATCGCGATCGGACTTGTCGGACTTGCGAAACTCTTACACTAATTACATTTTGGAAGGGATAGAAATGCCCAAAAGGTATAGTCCGTTCTTCATAGTAGTTGCGAATGCTTCTACAACAGCGACGCGATACGGCGACGCAGTGTCGTCGGCATCGGCTATTTTTTCGGTTGCATAGAATGCGCCGAAGAGCGCGGCGAGTTCTGTCAGATACGTCACGATATGGTGCGGTTCGCGCTCCGTCCATGCGCGGAGCGCGACTTCGGGGAATCGGACGATCATTTTCTCCAGACTTTTTATTTCATTCGGCACAGCCAAGCTCGCCCTAAGTCCGGCGCTCTTTGCCTTTTCCAGAACGGAATGCGCGCGTGTGAGCGAGTACTGGAGATACGGACCGGAATCGCCTTCGGTTGAGATCGATTTCTCCGGATCGTAGATGATGTCACTGCCGATCTTCGAGCGCAGAATGGAATATTTGATGGACGCGACACCGACGATCTCGGCAACGCGCTTTTTTTCTTCGTCGCTCCATTCCCTCTCCTGCATTTTTTCTCCGATCAGCGCAACCGTGTCGCGGATGAGGGACTCGCCCGTGATGACATTGCCTTTGCGGGAGCTCATCTTGCCGGATGCGAATCGCATCATGCCATGCGTCACGTGTATCATGCGCTCTGCGTATTTTTGCGCCGGAAACATCTGGCGGATCGCTTCGGTCACGACGGCCATGTAGTCTTTCTGTTCAGTCGCCGTATCGACGAGAGAGATATCGGGATCGTAGTCGGCAAATTTCTGCACGGTGAGCCCGATCTCTTTCGCTTCATAGGGCGCGAGCCCCGCACTCGTGAGAAAGACGCGGGTGTGAAGTCTCGGATCGTATTTCTCCGCATGGAAAACTATGGCGCCGTCGGAGAGTTCGAATACGCCTTTATCCAAGAATTCGCGGACGAGCTTCGTTCCCGCTTCGGCCATGGCAGATTCGAAATAGTAGACGTCGAATTTTGTGCCGAGCATTTTGTACAGTTCTTCAAATGCTTCGAGTGTGATCTTTTTCCCCTCTTCATACAGAGGCCAGAGTTCGACATCGTGCGCGTAGAGGCGTTTGTTGAGAGCGTCAATCGCTTCTTTTGCTTGTGGATCATCTTCGTAGAGCGTTGATGCATCGCTGTAGCAAGTGCCGATGTAGTTGGCGATTTCGGCAACGGAACCTGTCGGATACGTTCCACCCTTCTGCATGATTCCGTACATCGCCTTCGCAACATGCAGTCCGATGTCGCCCTGATAGTTCGCACGAATGACTGATGCACCTTGGAATTCGACGACGCGCGCAAGCGATTCGCCAATGGCATTACTCATGAGATGGCCGATATGAAACGGTTTGAAAGGGTTGGGCTGCGTATATTCAACCATGACTTTCTGGCCTGTGAGCGCTCTGCCGCGGCCGTAGGTGTCACCGTTTTCTAAAACAGTTTTGAGTTCTTGTATGAAAAATTCCGGCGCGAGATGGAAATTTATGAATCCGGGACCAGCGATATCGATGCTCGCGACGCCCGCAGGTGTGTTCTTACCAAGTTCGGCGACGATTTCTTCGGCCAAAGCTCGCGGATTCTTGCCCGCAGTTTTTGCCGCAACGAGAGCGATATTCGTCGCATAATCGCCATGCACCATGTCGCCGGGATGCTCGAGAACAACCGTCTCGACAGTGATGCCGAGGGTTGCGAGAGCGGTCTTGATGGATTGTCGTATGGTCTCTTCCACTAGAGCGATTTTAGCAGAGAATAGGGTGTTAGGGAAATGGCAAAATAAAAATAGTCCGCGTATTGTGTGCGGACTATTCTTACCTTCACTATTGTAACTGACTATTTATTTTTCGAGCAATAACGCTCTTTCAGGAACAAGAAACGTTTCTGATACTTTTCAGCCCTCTCGCGAGCAGTATCCCCCAACGTCGTATCGGTTATCGGCCTAATGATGTCGATGTGCCTTTTGATTTGACTACCGACTTTCGCATACTCAAAGGATATCCGATATGTTTCCTGGAGATATTGCACGAAAGTGGTTGTTTCCACTGGGGCTGGAAGATGTTCTTTAAAAACAAGATTCACGACCATTGTTACATAATCTTTCTGTGCATCGCTGAAAAGCACCTCGGGAGTGATTTTAGCGGAGTCGGCGACAAAGGAAATAGTCTTGGCAATCCTGGTTCGGGTATCAGCATCCTCTTTCAACAGAGGAACAGAGACAATCCTGAGTCCTTCGGGTATGGCTGTTGCAGTTACTTCAACCGGCACGGCAACAATCTTGCGCAGGGCTTTGAGAGGCAGGGATATTTCCGCGAACAATTCTGGGTAACTGGTTTTTGTTTCGGATATCATTATCCAATAATACTGGTTTCGCGGATTCCTCATGGCATCAAAATGTTTCTGCCTGATATTTAGAATACTTACCCGCTCTTTCGACGAACCTCTTTGTGGTTCAAAGATCGAGCTGAGTATATCCGGCTCTATCTTGGGATTACAAAGATCATCAATCGCGCCGATAAGCAGTGTACGGCCAAGGGAGCGTGCATACAGACGGCCAGGTGAAACGATATCCTTCACCGAAATGCCGAGCTTTCCAGAAATTTTTCTTGCACATGCGTTTATTTGAGTAGACGCGAATTGCAATGAATGGGGCAATGGGAGAACAAAGGCTTCTTCGGTGTTTGAAGCTGGCGGAGTGACCAAAAGTATCTGTTTCATTCAGTTTTGTTTTTCTTCACCATACCACTCACACCAAGACAAGTCAAAGCCCCGCGCCGACTGCAGTCGGCGCGGGGCTTTCTGATTTTTATTTTCGTCCTGTCGAACCGAACCGTCCTTCTCCGCGCGCGGATTCCGAAAGCGTGTGCGTCTCTTCGAGTTCCACGATCTCAACGGGCATGATGACGAGCTGGCCGACCTTGTCCCCTGTCTCCACAGTATACGGTTCGTCCGAGAGATTCACCAGATGCGTATTGTACTCGCCTCTGTATCCCGCATCGAATATTCCGCCGAGACAATGCAGGCCGGCGTTCGAAGTACTGCCCTTGTCTTTGACGAGGGCGACGTAGCCGATCGGAAATTCGAGTGCGAATCCGTGCCAGAAATGATGCCGTCCACCGGGAGGAATGGTAAATGTTTCCATGGCGTACATATCCATGCCCACATCTCCGGGATGATGATACGTCGGCAGTTTTGCACCCTCTTTCAGTTTTTTAATTTTGATTTTCATAAATTTTGCAAACGACGATTTACTCCGGAAAGAAATTCTTCGGGATGCTCTGCGACTCTCTTCTTAAGTTCTTCGACGCTGAACCATTTTACCGCAGCAACTTCGTCCTTTGGTATTGTAAAATCATTGAAACCGACAGGCAAGGTCAAGAGAAATTCTTGCGTAAAATAGTTCCACTCACCACGGTGCCTATTTTTAGCTCCGAGTATCGGCTGTATATTTTTGAGCCCGATTTCTTCTTCAGTTTCTTTGATGATATTAGATTCGTATGTTTCGCCCTCTTCCACTGTCCCCGCAACGGCTGCTCCCCATTTGCCCGGATCATGGCTCTTTGTGAAAGCCCGTTGTGCAAGAAGAATATTGCCGTCTTCGTCGGTCACCCACAAAGCTGAAACACGATAAATGGAATCGCGGCTCAACTCACTCCGCTCGCGGATATCTATTATCTCATCCTGCTCATTTACGATAGGTATCCGCATCTATTTCAAAACTTTTTTCATATTTTTATAAATCATCTCGTGGATATCGGAACGGGAAAGCATCTCGCCTTTGGACGCACATTCGATCTTTATCCAGCTCTTCTCTCTCTTCGCGAGCCAGAGCGCGCTCTTGCGCGAGTTCTCCAAGAAATTGCGATCTTTCTCATGCACATCGCTCTTCGTACCGAGATATGTGCGGCTCTTCGCCTTGTTGCGCTCTTTGATGAGGTCGAGGACGAGCGGGATCGGGAGTGAGAGATAGAAAACGATGTCGGGTTTCGGAATCTTGAAAACTTTGTATTCCATTTCGTCGAGCCATTTCAGATATTCGGCGCGCTTTTTTGCATCGGCAATTTTTCCGCCTTGATGGATCTGATTCGCGCTCGCATATCTATTGGCGATGACGACATAGCCGCTTGCGAGCCACTTCGCGATCTTGTCCTTTGACTCCCAACGGTCTGCGGCATATAGAACGGACGCGATTTTCGGATGCGTTTTGACGAAATTATAATACTGCTCGGAGAGGCAGTGGCCGATGAATGCGCCGAAGAAATTCTCATAGTATTCGGGGAAATCCACGACTTTGACCGTATAGCCGTCCTTCTTCAAATGACGCATGAGAAGAGCCGTCTGCGTGGCCTTGCCGGACCCGTCCGTGCCGTCTATAACGATGAGTTTGCCGCGTTTTTTCACCAAGTCACTGTACCAAAAAACGGCTCTTTTTACTATTTATTTCAAAATAACTTCTTCCCCTTCTCCGACAAAGGTATACGTGCCGTCTTCGACGAGAATGCCTTGCCCGTCCATAAGAATTCTTATTGGATATTTGAGGTTATTCATTTCTCTCAACACCATGTCGCGCTCTTCGGGCT
>CALRHN010000022.1 GCA_943359425.1 Candidatus Nomurabacteria bacterium
AAAAGCGGCGTCTTTCTCTGCACCGAATGCGCGCAGAGTATTCCCGCTGCAGAGCGGGAAACACAGTCAGGCATTCACGCCCTCTTTGACTATCGCAATCCGACGATCAAGCGCGCTATCTGGGATCTGAAATATTTGGGCCGTCGAACACTTGCACGCAATCTCGGCCGCACGCTCTATGAACATATGCTCGAAGAATATGTCGAGATCAAACAATTCTCCCGCTTCGACCGCCCTCTCCTCGTGCCAATACCGATCTCGAACAAGCGCCGTCGCAAGCGCGGATACAATCAGAGCGAACTTCTCATCAAGGGCGTCATGAGCGAAGACGCGAATAAAATATTCTCGCCGATCTTCGGCGCGCTCGTAAAAGTAAAAGACACGCCTCCGCAGATGTCGCTCAAGGACCGGCGCAAGCGTCTCGCCAATCTCCATGGCTGTTTCCATGTCACAAAGCCGGAGAAAATAATCGGGAGAAATATAATCCTCATAGACGATGTGACGACGACAGGCGCAACACTTGCCGAAGCAAAGCGTGCGCTCCGTTCCGCCGGCGCGAAAAAAATTATCGCATTCACGCTCGCCCATTAAAAAATCCCCGCAGTAGCGGGGATTTTTTAATTAAGTTACTGAACTTGGAAATAAAATGGTGCGGTATATGGGAAACTATAAATTGAAGGCGTTGCCCCTGCTGTTATTGCATATTGTCCCCAATAAAAACCGGGTGTCACCGTTGGAAGAGTGAAAGTTAGATTTGTACCAGTAGCATTAAGAGTCACTGGAATGTTAAAAGTCGGATATCCACCTCCATACATCATCATGTACCCTGCAGTTCCTAGATTGTAGCCAGGGAGAGTAACTGCGCTTCCGTTGGTAAAGGTTGCATACGGTGCGTGCAATATGCCACCGTAAGCCAACCATACATGGGCAGAATTCGTTATAGTGCGCGGACCTCCATACAAAGCAGAGGAAGGAGAGTAGTAAGTACAAGATGGATTGCAAGTACTGCTAGAATTGTTGAAATCAATAATTCCATTAAGATGAGAATGCCATGATGCGTTGCCCAGCCAATCAACAGGGATTATCGTTACCACCTTTATATGGGCAGTCTGGCCCGCAGGAACTTTCCACCCCGAAGTTGTATTGCCACCACTCCAATTTATAGTTGTAGGAATAAATGTATTTGGAGTACTTGTGGTTACTGTTTGAACTATACCACCCAACATTTGCCCCCACATGAATGAATAACCAACGACATTGCTTTCTTCAACAAAACCAAACTGGGGAATAAGAAGATCAGTTGGTCCTGCAACGATAGCGACATGAAGTATTTTAGACTGTACTGTTTGCTGAACCGTCCCTCCGTAAGTATATGAATGCGGTGCAGTGAGTACACCTGGATTCAACAAAGAAAAACAAGGGCCTGGAGAACATACCCCCGAACGGTCGCCATCAGCAAGATCTGGATCTTTTTCATCAACATTAAAATTGAACGACATTTGCTGCTGCTTTTTAATGATGTCCTGCAAACTCACTTGTTTACTCGCAGAGCTAACAAGCGCAACCTTGCCATCCGACGCATACATGGGAGTTGCGTCTGATGCTGATTCAGTAATAGCTTTTGTATTGCTCGCGACATCGACAACCCGGCCGGTATTACCGCTGTTGTGTTTGCCGAGGATGAAATATCCGGCGATGAAGATGACTGCTATGAGACCGACGACTTTCAGAACGTGTTTTTGTGGATTCATACGAATTAGGTGCTAGGTTCTAGTCTCTAGTGACTAGTCGCCCGCAAAAGACTGATAAATAAGTAATGCGCAAATTGTACCACTTGGCAAAAAGTTGGCAAGGAATACCCTATCCAAGCAAAGCCCGAGTACCCCAATCTACGCCATGGCGTAGATTGGGGTTAATCAGAGTTTCCCTGTATACGGCTTTGAAAGTTTGAATGTCTTAAAATTTTTCTCGATGCCGATTTCTTTCACATAGGCCAAAAAATCTTTCGGTATTGGCGACGGGCCGACCCAAACGCTTTTCTGAATCATGATATATCCGAATTTTATGAGATGCCGGCGAAACCAATCGCGCTCCTTTTTCTGTTCATGAGGAATATCGTACATGACAAGAAGATTTTTGGGCGCAGCCTTTGCAAACGGGGAAAGAAATGAAGAATTATAAATTCGTTTATTACTTTTGAGCTTTTCTTCTCTCGTATACCCTGAATCGAGCAGTAGCGGCAACCCGATAGCCCCGACGCGCCCGCCTCTATAGTAGATTTTCTTCCGTTTCGCCATATACACAAGTATATCCAACTTTCCACATCTACGCCATGGCGTAGATGTGATTTTGCATCTGATTACAAGTTCAATGAAAAGGCTACGAATGCGCGGATTGGATGCGGCGATGCTTCACCGCCGGCATATGCGGCGCGTGATTCGTCATTTTGTAGTAGGCGAATTTGAGGATCTCGGTCGAGATGAAATACAGTATGACGATGCCGATGATGAGGACGAGATGTGCGAGCGTCGGCGGATGGAATTTGAGAATATGTTGGCCGAAATACGTATACGGCAGAGCGACAGTTACGAGAGCGGCGATGACGGAGAGCAGGGAGAGCATTTGCGACGGCTTGCACGCATTCCAACAGATGCCTCGCGTGCGGATGGCGTAGATGAGGGCGAGCTCGGTGAGAACGCTTCCTATGAACCAATTCGTCTGAAGTATGGCTGGATCATGTTTGTAAAAGAGAGCAAAGAAAATGAAATCGAAAACGGTGGAAAGCAATCCGAGAACGATGGAGAGAAGGACGATGTCGCGGACATTATAACTCTTCGGATTCTTCACTTCGGCAGGATCGACGGTGTCCGTGGCGATAGCGATCATGGGGAAATCAGAGAGCAGATTGAGCAAGAGTATCTGCATCGGGAGCATGGGCAGGTACGGGATGAGCAATGCAGCCGTTGCGACGGCATAAAAGTTGCCGAAATTCGAGATGAGCGTCGCCTTCAGATATTTAATCGTGTTCTCGAAAATCTCGCGGCCGCTCTTGATGCCGTCGACGATGACTTGGAGCGACGAATCGAGCAAGACGACATCGGCGGCATCGCGCGCGATATCGGACGCGCTTTGCACGACGAGACCGACGCCGGCGATTTTCAGTGCGGGAGCATCATTGATCCCCTCTCCGAGGAATCCGACGGTCGCATGTTTCTCGAGAACTTCGATGATGCGATATTTCTGTTCGGGCGATGTGCGTGCAAAGACGTTGTAGCGAACGGCGAGACGTTCTTGTTCTTCGGGAGATGCTTCTTCGAATGCCGTTCCTAAAATGACGTCAGACGAAGATGCAGCGATGCCGACTTGGCGTGCGACGGAGCCTGCGACTTCGGGACCGTCGCCGGTGAGAATCTTTACTGTAACGCCGAGAGCTTTCGCGTCGCTGATGGCCTGGGCCGTCGACTGCTTGATCGGATCGACGAATGAAATAAGTCCGAGGAAAGATACGCCACTCTTAATGCTCGCGAGGGATTTCGGAATCTTGCCTTCTACGATACCGATACCGAAAGCGCGGCGTCCGGATTTGCCTTCAAGGGCGATCCATTCGGCAAGCGGAGCCAGTTCGGCAGCAGAGAGTTTTGCAAGAGCAAAGAGCGATTCGGGCGCGCCGCGGATGATGGCGAATTCTTTTCCTGTTTTTTTCTCGCGGATGCGGCTCGTATTCGTGCGCGTGCGCGGATCGAATGGCAATTCATCGAGACGTTCGTAGTCCGAAAGAGAATCCTGCTCGGATTTGGCGAGCTTGTTCCAGATAGCAAGATCGAATGCATTGTTCGGCTGGCGCTCTCCCCGATCGAGAAATGCAGAACCGATAGCAGCGTAGCGCAGACAGAGCGTAGTATCGGCGGCATTGATGCTTGAGACCGATAGCGTATTTTCCGTGAGTGTGCCCGTCTTGTCCGTGCACAATATTTCGATGCCGCCGAGATCTTCCACGGCGGAGAGGCGCTTCACGACGACATTTTGTTTCGCGAGACGTAGCGCGCCTTTCGAGAGTGACAATGTCATAACGACAGGAAGGGCTTCGGGGATGACAGAGATGGCAAGGGCTATGGAGAAGATGACAAGCTCGGCGAGATTCTCCGTGCCCTTGATGGCAACATTGACGACGAAGAGGAGAACGAGAATGACGAGGATCATTTTCAGGATGAATTTGCTGAAGCGCGCGATGGAATGCTCAAACGATGAGAGATGTTCGGTCTCGACCGTGAGCGTGGCGATCGTGCCGAGGGCAGTTTTACTCCCGATACCAATAACAACACCAACGCCCGTGCCGTTCTCGACGGAACTGCTCGAGAATCCGATATTTGTCGCGCTGTGAATGTCGAGAGCGGCGTGACCGAGTGCAGTATTATTTTTCTCAACGGGAACGGATTCGCCGGAAAGGATGGATTCGTTTACGGAGAGCCCCGACGTCTCAATGAAACGCAGATCGGCGGGAATGACGTCACCCGTCTCGACGAGAACGATATCGCCGGGAACGAGTTCGGTCGCGGGAATGACTGTCTCGCCGCCATTGCGGCGGACTTTCGCTCGGCCGACAGTGTACGTGTTCAATATGAGAACGGCGCGCTCGGAATGATATTCCTGCAGGAATGAAATGACGGCGTTGACGACGATGAAGATGAGAATGATGATGCCGTCGGAATATTGTTTGAGGATCAGGGAAAGAATAGCCGCAAAGAGCAGGACGTAGATGAAGGGTGAGGCGAATTGCCGGACGAGAATATGAAAAGGGTTGAAAGTTTTCGCAGAGAGCGCATTGGCGCCGTATTCGGCGCGGCGCGCGGTGACTTCGGCATCGTTCAAACCGCCCTCGCGGGAATGGAGCGCATTCAAAACAGACATCGCATCGCCCGTCGTGTATTCAAATTGTGCCATGCGGAAATTATACCCGCACACTTACTTATTAGCAAAGAAGTAAGTGTGCGGGTATAGCATCAATCTTTCGGTTCGAGACTACATTTGCTATGCTACCTACTATGACAAATAAAAAGGTGAAGAAATCCTGCCCCGATTGCGGCAATGCGCCGGTCAATCACACCATCGAATGGACTTCAAACGTCCTCTCCGTGATCGTCGAACCGCTCTCCTACCCCATGGAACGTATTTGGCGCGCCATTGAGCCTGTCGTCGGACCATTTCTATCAGACACGATCTCGCCCATACTTTTCAAAGTCTTCACCACAGTCGGTCTCGGGAAGATCACCTATGCTCCGAACGAAAAAACCGGCGGCCGCGCGCGCATTCTGTGGGAAGAAGCGATTCGCCGCGGCATCGATATGTATGAATTCCATCTCTTCGGCATTGGACAGGAACTTTTCGTGGCGACATACAATGGCAAAACGAAATGTTTCGAAGGCCTGCCCCGTCCGGGAGCGAAAGACTCGCCCGGCCTCGCCTACATGGATGATAAAGAAATAGTACGCGAGCGTTTTGCCGCAGGCGGCATTCCCGTCGCGCGCGGTGGCGTCGCCATGCGCGAGCATTCAGCGAAGAAACTTTTCAAAACATTGCGAACACCGGTTGTGGTAAAACCGGAAATAGGTTCGCGCAGCCGCCACACGACGACGCATATCATGACAGAAACTGAAGTCGTGTCCGCATTCGATAAAGCATGGCAGTTGTGCCCGTGGGTCATCATCGAAGAAGAAGACGTCGGCTTCGTCTATCGCGGCACCGTCATCGGCGGGAAACTCTTCGCCGTCCTCCGTCGCGAACCGCCCATGGTTATAGGCGACGGCGTGCATACGATCGCCGAACTCGTCGCGCTCGAGAACAAGAATCCCCGCCGCGACGGAAAAATATTTCATACACTCACGATCGACGAAGATGCGAAGGCTGAACTAGCCCGACAGAAAATCTCTCTCGAAGATATTCCAGCAGAGGGCGCGAGCGTCATGCTCTCGCAGAAAGCCAGCCGCGGTTTGGGTGGCGGCGCAACCGATGTCACCGACACCACGCATCCCGATAACAAGAAAATGCTCGAAGACGCTGTCGCCATACTGCAAGATCCGCTCGTCGGCATCGACTTCATCATTCCCGACGTCACAAAATCTTGGAAGGAACAGGAACGCTGCGGAATCATCGAATGCAACTCGATGCCTTTCATCGATCTCCATGAATTCCCGCTCATAGGCGAGCCGAGAAATGCCGCAGTGGCACTGTGGGATATTGTTTTTCCTACTTCATCGAAAGCTCCCCTGCAACAGTAACTTCGGACACAGGATCAGTCATCGTCGGATCGGGGAATAACCGCATCGGAGATTTTTGCGCAACACAAAAATCTCCGAGAAACATTTTAAAATCATTTGTTCGATCGGCTTCGCCGACTTCGTTGAAATGCTCGAACGGATGCGCTTCGGGCGTTTTTTCATAGTGCCCGCGGATCTCTCCGTCGGAATACACACGCAGATGCCACTGTTCGGAAAAGCTTGCGAGTCTGCGCCACGAGAGCACTTGGCCGTCATCGTGCCATGCGACGAAATGATTGCCGAAACCCCAACGTTCAGAAAGATACTTCTTTAGTTCAACAAGTGTCGCGCCTGATTTGAGCCAACCGATATGAAAGCGCTGACGCTCTTTGTTGTGCCAGATAATATGCAGGCGGAGGAGCGTCGATTGGACGGTCGGAAAAAGCGGATAAATCCCTTTCCAAATCTTCTGTTTGATGCGATCGAGAGTGGTCATACTAGTAGCGGTGAAAACTAGAAGGTGCTAGACTCTGCCAAAACCAACTGCATGAGACTGACACTTATTCTAAACGGCAGTATCGCCACTGCAACGGTTGCCGTGCTGATAGTGCTGGTTCTGAATCCACTGGATGGATTCTTGACCAGTATAGCAGTTTTGTTCCTTGTATTCACGCTGGGCGTATCAGCTGCCCAATGCGTAAAATGCTTCAAGGAGCGAAAAGACGCCGTCAACAATGACGATACGTGACAAAAACCCTCTGCAATCAGGCGGTCTTTTTCATATCTCGGCCACCATAGAAAAAAAGGAATAAATATGATAAGGTAATTCTGCACTGGAGCCGTGTCAGAGTGGTCTAACGTACCTCTTTGCTAAAGAGGCAGGGGCTTCAAAACCCCTCGATGGTTCGAATCCATCCGGCTCCGCGATACTATATGCCACCCTTGGAGGCGTGGATGAGTGGTTTAAATCAACGGTTTACTAAACCGTCGTCCCTTACCGGACCGTGAGTTCGAATCTCACCGCCTCCGCAACAGAATATTGTGCTACACTTTCATCATGAATAAAGTAATATTCTTGGATCGCGATGGCACACTCATTGTTGACCCAGAAGACGAGAGAGTCGACAGAGAAGATAAAATAAAATTATTTCCTGACAGCATAGAGGCTCTGAAATATTTGGCTGATAATAATTTCACTGTTGTCCTTATAACCAATCAGGCAGGAATTGCAGAAGGCAGAATTAATCTTCAAGATTTTGACCGAATCAATAATAAAGTATTAGAGATACTAGCTCCGAGCGGTATCAAGATACTCAAAACATACGTGTGTCCTCACTCTGCCCTAGACAAGTGTGAGTGCCGCAAGCCCAAGCCGACAATGATCCTTGAAGCCGCCAAGGAATTCGGTATTGACCTAGCAAAATCGTACATGGTCGGTGACAGAGAATCAGATATTATTGCTGGTATCAACGCTGGTACTAAGACCGTTTTAGTAAAAACTGCCAATAAGCCTGTTGAAGTAAAAGAAGCAACCTATACGGCTCCCTCTTTATTAGATGCAGTGAAGTACATTTCAGCTAATTATACTGCTTAGAAAAGTCACAACTGGATACTAAATCGTTCTTATGACCAAAATAAAACTTCTCGCCAACGGCATTTTATTCATCCACTGCATCGTTCTTGCAATAGTGCTCTTCGGCTGGCTCGTGCCGAAACTCTGGCCTTTCTATATGGCGACACTCTTGGGCACTCTCGTCTTCGAACTCGCTCTCGGCTACTGCGTCTTGAGCAAATGGGAATTTGCCCTGCGCAAAAAGATCGATCCGCAAACGGATTATGACTACAGCTTTTCGAGTTTCTACACTCATAAACTCACGCAGAATCATCTCTCGATGAAATTCTTCCAAGTCGCCGCGACATTCTTCCTCGTCGCCTCCCTCGGCCTCAATATCTATTTCAAGTTTTAAGCAGATCATATGATCCCATCTGTTATACTCTAACCGTATGAAGAAATTAGGCGTCGTTCACGGACGATTTCAAATATTCCACTTCGGCCATCGGGCCTATGTCCTCGAAGCATTCAAGCATGCGGACTTTTTATACATAGGTGTCTGCACGCCGGCGATCTGCACCTCCGAAGAAGCGGCGAAGACAGGCTATCCCTGCACGGCCGAGCTCAATCCCCTCTCATTCGACGAGCGCAAAGAAACAATCGAATCCGTTCTCGACGCCGAGAACATTCCCCGCGTGCGATATTCCGTCATTCCTTTTCCGAGCGATTATCAGAACCTTGGTCAATACGTTCCTTCCGGTGTCACATTCTTCATGACGGTCTACGACGATCTCGGCCGGCGCAAGACAGACCTCTTGAAAACGCTCGGCTACGATGTCTCCGTACTCATGGACATCGACACGCGCAAAGACGGCGAGCGCGGAGGTGATGTCCGCGAATGCATCGAGAGCGGCAAGCCGTGGGAGCATTTAGTGCCCCCTGCGGCGGCCGACATCATGAAACGGCCCCATATATGGCCTCGGTTACGGAAAAACTGATTGTCTGTTATACTGAAAACACAAATACCTATGCCGGACGATGACAAAATCAAGAAGTGTGAGATAGAGAATGAAGAGCTCAAGAAACTCAACAACGTCAAAAGCGATTTGATCTCTATTTCGGCGCACCAGCTCCGCACGTCGCTCTCGGCCGTGAAATGGATACTCAAAATGTTCATCGACCGCGACTTCGGTGACATGACAACGGAACAGGAAAACTTCGCGAACCGCGCCTTCGACTCGAACGAGCGCATGATAAAAATGGTGAACGAAATGCTCTCTATCAACCACGCCGAA
Source organism: Candidatus Nomurabacteria bacterium (assembly GCA_943359425.1). GTDB lineage: Bacteria > Patescibacteriota > Minisyncoccia > Phycocordibacterales > UBA9973 > CALRHN01. The sequence goes on from CALRHN010000022.1 coordinate 9,102, forward strand.
GACATGACGCTCTCCTACGATTTCGAGAAACACGATCTCGTAAAACTGATCGAGAGCGTGCTCTTCGATTTCACCGGCGAATCCTACAAGCGCGGCATTGAGATCATTTTCCTCAAACCCGAATCCCTCGCGCCCTTCATGTTCGACGAAGAAAAGATCCGCGTCGTTCTGCAGAATCTCATCGAGAACTCGATCAAATACAGCAATACGGGCGACAAAGTCTTCGTTACTGTTTCGGACAAGGACGACGTCGTGAATATTTCGGTGCGAGACACCGGCATCGGCATCGCCGCAGGCGACCAGCCCCGCATATTCGAGAAATTCTTCCGCGCCGACAATGCTCAGAAGAAAGATCCTGTCGGATCCGGTCTCGGCCTCTTTACGACGAAGAGCATCGTGGAGAAACACGGCGGCAAGATATGGCTCGAGAGCACGGACAAAGGCGGGACGACGTTCTTCGTCGACCTGCCGAAGAAACCCTCCGCAACTTCGCATACCGGAAAATCCCCATTGACGGGAGGCCCCGGCGTACTATAATAGACCCATGGCTAAAAAAATCCTTATCGTCGAAGACGACACGTTTCTCCAGAGTCTCGCCGCGAATAAATTACAGAAAGAAGGTTTTGAAGTAATGGCCGCCGGCAACAGCGACGAAGCGACAAAGGCGATGGAAGAATCCACACCCGACCTCATCCTCCTCGACCTCGTCCTCCCGGGCACGGACGGTTTCGGCATTCTCCAGAAAGTCCGCCAGAATCTGAAAATGACGAAGACTCCGGTCATCGTTTTCTCCAATCTCGCCGAGGACAAGGACATCGCCCGCGCGAAAGAGCTCGGTGCGAACGAATACATGGTCAAATCCAACTTCACTCTCGACGAGCTCGCCGCTCGTATCAAAGAACTCATCGCCTAACAGTCCTGATTCCTCAAACCCCTCCCCTGCGGAGGGGTTTTTCTTTAGGGTGATATAATGGGCGAATGTTAGAAACAGCGCGCAAGAATATAACGAAACGGCAGGCCATACTCGGTCTCGTCTTTCTCGTCATAGTCGGCGGCCTCGTGCTGTATAACAAGAAAGATACATCCCCCACCGCCTTCCCCGGCAAACTATTTCACGCCCAATGATAACTCCCAATGACGCCCTCTCCACGATCCTGCGGACGAGCGACAATGAAAGACGCGCACTTCTGAAACTCGAACTGAAAACGGTTCGGGATATGCTGTATTATTTCCCGACACGGTACAATGATCTCGCCGAACTGCGCCTCATCCGCGACGTAGCCGTCGGCGAGACCGTCACACTCTATGGCACGTTGTCGAAACTGAAGACGAAGAAAGGATTCAAAAGTAGGATTCCGATGGCCGAAGCAACGCTCACGGACGCGAGCGGTTCCATTCCCGTCATCTGGTTTCATCAGGCCTATATGGCAAAAATGACGCATGAAGGACAGGCCGTCAAACTCTCGGGTAAAGTCACCGAAGGCAAGCACGGCATCTATCTCGCCAATCCCGAGCTCTCAAAAGAAGCGACGCTCCCTATCGACTCGCATGGCAGTCTTTTTGCCGGCGAGAATGGCAAGACAAGCGGCACTATATTTCCCGTCTTCC
>CALRHN010000023.1 GCA_943359425.1 Candidatus Nomurabacteria bacterium
TCTGCGCGGTTAGCTCAGTTGGTAGAGCGACCCCTTGACGTGGGGTAGGTCAGAGGTTCGACTCCTCTATCGCGCACTGTGAAGAAAATAGACATCGTCGTTTTGGCAGCAGGACACGGCAAGCGAATGCAATCGGAAACTCCGAAGGTTCTTTCTCTGCTCCACGGCAAGCCACTCATAAAACATCTCCTCGAAAATATCGCTCTATCAGGTGTCTGCGAATCGCCCGTCATCGTCGTCGGACAAAAGAGGGAAGTCGTCATGGCCGAACTCGGTGACAAGTATCGATATGTATTCCAAGAAGAACAACTTGGTACTGGACATGCTGTCTTGTCGGCGGAAACAGTTCTCAAAGACAGTGCGGAGAATGTTCTCGTTCTCTACGGCGATCAGCCGTACACATCTGCCGAGACAATACGCAAACTAAGCGAGGCGCATATCACGCAAGGCAATGACATGACGATGGCGACAGTACAACTGCCGGATTTTTCCGATTGGCGAGCGAGTTTCATGTCACATGGACGAATCGGTCGTGACGGCGCGGGGAATATCTCCGGAATCATTTACGGGAAGAATTTGACACCTGAACAACTTGCCATTACCGAAGTCGATCCCGCATTGTTCTGTTTCAAGGCGAGCTGGCTTTGGCCGTCTCTGCGAAAATTGAAGAATGAAAACAGTCACGGCGAATACTATCTTACTGATCTTGTCTCACTCGCTTGTGCGGAAAAAGCGAAACTCGGTTCGATCTCAATAGAAGCCAAAGATGCCGTCGGCGTGAACACGCGCGAGCATCTCGAACTTTTGCATACAATATAAACAAATTATATAGCATCAAACGACGGCCGTCGTTAATGCTATAAATTATTGCGCGTGCAGGTAGAGGTAGAGATCCTCGAGCGCTTTGACAGCGTCTCCGGCGGCGATATTGTTCTGATGGTATTTGCCGTTCGTGGCGTCTCCTGCGGCCCAAATGCCTGCGACTGACGTGCGTTGTGTCATGGGATCGACGACGATTTTCTTATTCGCATCGAGGGCGAGAATGCCTGCGGCGAAATCAGTGTTCGGAAGCTGTCCGACTTCGACGAAGATGCCGGAGACCGGAAGGGTGACTGGTTCGCCGCCATTTTTATCTTTATATGTGATGCCTGTGACAAAGTCAGCGCCCGTGACTTCGAGTATGTCGACATTCTTCACTGCCTTCATTTTCGAATTGGCGAGAACTTTCTCGACAGTTATGGCGTCGGCCTTGAATTCCGGACTGCGATGGAGAAGCGTGACGCTCTTGCAGTAGGCGAGGAGCTGGGCTGCCGTTTCGAATCCTGCATTGCCTCCGCCGATGACGGCGACATCCATATCAGCAAAGAGCGGTCCGTCGCACGAGGCGCAGTAAGTTACGCCCCTGTTCTCGAAAACATCGGCGCCTTTGGCTTCGAGTTTGCGGCGGCCAGAACCGGTGCTGACAAGAATGGTTTTTCCAACGAAAGCCTTGCCGGCGTCCGTTGTGACGGAAAAACCGCTTTCAGTTTTCGCCAAGCCGGTAACTTTTTGTCCTTCTTCTATATCGAGGAATTCACCCTTATATTCTTCGACGTGCTTCTTGAAATTTGCGGCGAGGTCGTTTCCAGAGAGAGACGGCGTGCCGATCCAGTTATATATCTGTTCGGACACGACCGATTGCCCGCCCCATTCAGCGGTTATGAGAAGCGTTTTCAGCCGTTTGCGCGCAGCGTAGACAACGCCTGCCGCGCCTGCCGGTCCGCCTCCGAGAATGATCACGTCGTAAAGCATAAAATTAGTCTATAGTTCTTAGTCTTTAGTCTATAGAAAACAAAAGTCCGCCTATAGATGAGGGGATTATAGCAGTTAAAACAAACAAAATCCATTTTGCAATGGATTTTGTTTGTTAACTAAAGACTATAGACTAAGCACTAACGACTATTCTTATTTCTTCTGTCTGCGAAGGAAGGCGGGGACTGCGCTCCAGTCGTCGGCTGCATCGTCGATGATGACTTCCTCTTCTTTCTTGTCGGCGCGCTTTACGTAGTCGGAGGGCATGCCGTTGTGGATCTCTTTCTTGTTGGAACCGGAAGGCATATCATCGGACGGGATTACTATCGGAGGAGTTTTTGCTGCAGCAGCGGATGGCTGAAAGAGGCTCTTGCGCGGAGCGTCGGTCGGGAATCCTGTCGCGATGACGGTGACTTTGACTTCGCCCTTCTTCAAGCGGTCGTCCTTGATCGTACCGAAGATGACTTTCGCATCCTTGTCGATGGATTCGGTGATGACTTTCGCAGCTTCTTGGATCTCGTGAATGGTGAGATCGTCGCCGCCGGAGATGGCAAAGAGGACTCCTTTCGCGCCGTTGATCGAGAGTTCGAGGAGAGGTGAATTGATGGCTTCGGTTGCGGCCTTCTCTGCGCGGCCTTCGCCCGAAGCGCTGCCGATGCCCATGAGCGCAGAGCCTGCTTCGGCCATGATGGCCTTGATGTCGGCAAAGTCGACGTTGATGACGCCCGGAGTGGTGATGAGATCGGAGATGCCTTCGACTGCCTGACGGAGCACGTCATCGCACATGGCGAATGCTTCCTTGAAGCCCGTGTCTTTGCCTGCGATTGCGAGAATACGATCGTTCGGGATGACGATGATGGCGTCGACTTCTTTCTGGAGCTCATCGAGACCTTGTTCGGCTATGCGCATGCGCTGGTTGCCTTCGAAGAAGAAGGGCTTCGTGACGACGCCGACGGTGAGGATGCCTTGCTCTTTCGATGCGCGTGCGACGATCGGTGCTGCGCCCGTTCCCGTGCCGCCGCCCATTCCGCAGGCGATGAAGATCATGTCTGCGCCTTTGATGGCGTCTTGGATTTCAGCTTTCGTTTCTTCCGCCGCGCTCTTGCCGATGTCGGGATTCATTCCGGCACCCAGACCTTTCGTCAGATTCTTTCCGATGTGGATTTTCTTGTCGGCGAGAGAGTTGTGGAGATCCTGCGTATCGGTATTCATCGAGATGAACTCGACGCCGCGGACTTTTGAGTTGACCATGTGGTTGAGCGCGTTCTTGCCCGAACCGCCGACACCGATGACCTTGATGCGAGCGAATGTTTCTACTGCAGGATTGATTTTTGGCAAAAAAATGAAATAAGCCAATGCCTCTTTGGACCGGCCTCATTTAGAGATGATTAAAAGAAAGTAACGTTTCTATCATACCAACACGGGAAAGAAAAGCAAGCTGGGGGCAAATGCCCGCACTCACACCTTTTCTCACTGCGGGGCGCTCGGACAAAAGGGCGCGCGGCCCTCCTCGTTTCTAAAAGCTGCGAGTGCGGGCATTTGCTTCTACGGCAAGAACTGATTGAAAAGGCTCTTGAGAGATTTCTTCATTCCGCCAAAGCTTTTCTTGAAGCTCTGGCTCTCAGCCGCATCGCCGCTTGCGCCGCGGACGGAGAGTGCGAGTCCGAATGCGACGAACCATGATGAATCTTTGATCTTGCTGCGGTCGCCAGCCCATCCGTCAGGCGCGCCGAGACGCGCGGGAAGTCCGAGATATTCTTTTGCGAGCGCCGCGACTTTCGGAAGCGATGATCCGCCGCCGATTGCGGTGACGCCGGCAGGCAAGAGTCCGCTGCGTTTTATTTTTCGCAGATAGGCGTCGGCGAGTTCGAAAATATCGGAGAGGCGCGCGTCGATGATCTCGTCGAGTTTCTTGCGCGAATGATTCGTGATCATGCTCTCGATCTTCACCGCCTCCGCTTCTTCGAGGGAGATCTTCAGTCCGAGAGCGATGTCGTTCGTGATGTCTGCGGAACCGATCTTGCCCACGGCGAGGCCGACGAGGACGTTGTTTTCAAAGACTGCGAGCGATGTTTCTTCGGCGCCGATGTCGATGAGGAGCGATCCGGCAATCTTCTGTTTCTCCGAGAGAGCCATCATGCCGCCGGCAAGGGCGCTCGGGATGACGTCGATCGCTTCGACACCAGCTTCGGATGCGGCGGAGAGGAGGTCTTCGAGATGCTGTGAGAGGACGGTGACGAAGAGCGTCCGGACGTCAAGTTTCACTCCGTGCATGCCGATCGGGCGGCCGACGATCTCTTTGCCGTCGAGACGATAGAGAGTCGGCGATGCGTAAATGATCTTACGGTTGGTTATGTCTATCTGTTCCTCCGCCTCGTTCACGGCTTTTGTGATGTCGAGTGCAGTGATCTCTCCGTCCGGTTTTGCGATGACGGCGCTGCCGACGGCGAGTTCAGATGCGACGCCGATGCCGGAGAGAGCGAGAACAGCGCGGCGGATGCGAATGCCCGCGCTCTGTTCTGCCGCTGCGACCGCTTTCTTGATGCATCCTGCAGCGAGGGTCGTGTCGGTGATATAGCCGTGGCGGACGCCTTTGGATTCGGCTGCGCCGGTGCCGATGACTTTCGGAATTTCCGCATCCTTCTGCCATTCAAGAACGGCAACGCGAGTTGCCGTTGTGCCTATGTCTATGCCAACGGTGATGGTGCGGGTCATGGGTAGTTAGTAGAAAATAGAAAGTAGTTAGTAGAGCAATTCTAAAGAATGCGCAAACAGAATTACGAGAATTTCTTGAGGAACTTTCTTTCTTCTCTGTCCATTGTACTACCATGATCGATTCCTTTCAAATGCAGCATTCCGTGGATAAGTAAGTATGCCAAGAATTTTTCGTACGTCATGTCGAAATCCGGAGCATTTTTACGCACCATGCCTTCTTCGAGCACGAGTTCGCCGGAGGAGGACGAGAGCGCGAAGGATAAAATATTTGTCGGACCGACTTTGCCGCGATATTTCTCGTTGAGTTCGGCGGAAACCTTCTTCGTGGCGAAAACGACGGAGAGTTCGTACTTCGTGCCGAGAATTGTGTCCTTCATCGATACAAAAGGCAAGCGTGGAAGCTTGCCTTTTGTCATCTGATTGATTGCTACGGTTTGTGTGGATGAAGATTTCTTCTTCATGTTTTAATCTAGCGTCCGCGTTTCTCGCGTTCGACGAGTTTACCCAATTTGCGGAGTTTATCGTTCGCCTTATTTCTCTTGATGCGCTTGAGCGTCGCATTCTTGGTAGCGAGTTTTGATTTCGGACGGTTGCTGTAGCGGATGGATTTGACCTTCGGGAGCGTGCCTGATTCCTGCATACGACGAGAAAAGCGGCGCAAGAGGCTCGCATTGTTCTCATTCTGGTTCTTTTTGACTTCAACGGTTACTTGCTTCATGGGTGCTAGCTTACCATAGAAGGGCATAGTGTGCAATATAGGGGATGGAAAGCTTGACTTTATTGTATAAATGTGCTAATATACGCTGGATTCTCATTCCTTGAAAACGCTGTTTTGAAAGGCGATATTCTTCGCCCTCTTTGCGAGTACCTCGCAGGAAGAGCGAAGAATATCCTTCAAAAATTTCACCAATTTTAACCTTTCAAAAAAAACAGTCTTATGAAAAGAACAACACTAATGCTTGTGATAGCGCTGATATGCGGTATTGCAAATGTTGCCACCGCACAGGATGGCAAGCTTTTTTTAAAACCCGAACTTAGCTTGGGTGTGTATCACAACTCGGGCAACACGCTTGCCGGAATAGGTACCGGCGTAAAAGCCCAGGTAAAGCTGCACAATATTTGCTATGTGCAACTGCGCAGTACGGCCACTACCATGGCCGGCGAGGCGGGCTTGAATGCAATGATCATTGCCAAAAAAAGCTGGCAGCTTTCAGAAGTGTTCGGCATTTGTTACCAGATGCCTTATGCCGCTCTCCACACGCATTCAATGCATCCGATTTTCGGACTCAATCTGGGTCTCGGTTTCCACTTTGCCGTGGAAAGCGAAATATGGATGCCGCTGCTTATCGGGATGGGGGAAGATACTCCCTATACCAGTTGGGCAAAGGAAATCGGAATACTGTACCGGTTTTAAAAGTTTTGTTCAAACGTAAATAAAAAAGCACGCTTCGGAAAACCGAGGCGTCTTTTTTTATCCATTCTGTTGCATTGTAAGCGGCCGCTTACAATGCAACAGAATTTATTTCTATTTTTACAACAGATCCTCCGGATCGATTTCTATTCTATATTCGCGCGGGATGGCGCGGAGTTTTTCTTCGAGCTCGGGATCGCATGTGCCTTCGGCGAGGAGGCGCTTCGTGGACCAGAGATTCTTTGGAATGCGGAGCACCATGCGCAGGACGGGATTGCCGCGAGGCGAGGGCGTGCGGGATTTGAATATGTCGGGATGATAGTCGCCGAAGAGTTCCATGAGGGCGGATTTTTCTTTCGACAGATTGTCTGCGGTGACGACGCGAGAGACTTTGACGATCGTGCTATAGGGCGGATAGGAGAATTGTTCGCGCTCGGCGAGTTCGCTCCGATACCATTCGTGGAGACTGCCGTGCGCGGTGGCGAGGAAGAGGCCGCCTTCGGCGTGGCGCGTTTGAATAATCATTTCTTTCTCCGTTTTGCCACGCAGGAGAATGATGAGGTCTAGAATGCGCTCGTTGATGCGAAACGACGGAATGTTGAAGAGCGAATCGAAAGACACGATGCCCGTGTAGTCGATTTTGCCGTGGAGATAAAAGAGCGCCATCTCCGTGCCGAGAAGAATCGCTTTCGGCGTTTCGTAGAATTGTTTTATGCGAGCAAAGCCTTCTTTCGCATTTTTTATGCTCGTGCGGTCTATCTGGAAGACGGGGAGGTCGGGGAAGTCTCGCGCGAGTTCGTCGCGGACAAAGTCGGTGCCGATGCCTAAACCGACGAGATTCCAACTCCCGCAATGCGCGCACGTGGCGTCGGCCGGCGTATGTTTCTTGCAGATGCGGCAGATGAATATGCGTTTGCGCTCGCCCGGTTCGCTATAGAGCGAGAGCGGGCCGCGGCAGTATTCGCACGTGAGCATCGTGTCGCAGTCATTGCATTTCACGATGGGCGAGAGGCTGTTGCGGAGCGTGAATAAGAGGATGTGGCCTTTCGTATTTGCGCGCAGGAGTTCGAGTATTCCGCGAATGTCTTCGCGAAGTGCTATGAAGGGACGTTTCTTGCCTCTCGCCTTCAGCGCGCTTGCGTCATCTTTTGCATCGTCTTTCAGCATGACGATCTTCTCCGGAACATTTTCACCGAGACGGAAGACGCGCGGCGCGACTTCGCCGAATTCGCGATCATCGGCGCGCTTGCCCGTCTCGACCCGCAGCAGCGTATCGGCGAGGACAATCTTCACACCGCGTTTCGCGCTATAGAATTCTGCGAAGACGCGCATATCGAGAGACGGATAGTTCTGCATACGGTAGGCATTGCTGCTCTCGCGTTCGACGATGATGGTGCCGAGATCGGCACGCGGGAGAGAGAGGAACATGGGCGTGCCAATGATGAGGACGGGATGCGTTTCTTTTGCGATGGCATGTGCGCGCTTCAGCAATTCTTTCTTCGTAAGGTCGCCGTGGAGCGTAAAACTGTACGGTTCGATGCCGCGTTCGAGTTCGCTCTCGAATGTTGCGAAATCGTGGAGTGTGGGGAGCATGATGAAGACGGACATCTTGCGCGCGAATGATTCGCGGATGAATGTTTTGTAAAACGTGATGCGGTCTTCGATCGGTGCTTGGAAAACTAATTTTTCTTGTACGAGGCCTTTGCTTTTCGATTTCGTTTCAGTGGCCGCAGTGAACTCGTCGCAGTTCTCGAGCAAGGTATTGGGCACGACGCTGTCGATGACGGCGCCCAAATCTGCGACGAAGTATTTCTGCGTGAGCGCGCAGGCGCCCCAGAAAGCTTTGTCGAAGAATGACTGCCCGCGGACGGATTTGATTTTTCGCAGATCGAAATCCGATGACTTGATCGTCATCTTTGATTCTGCGACCGGTGCGACGGAGACGACGATGCCGTTCACTATTTTCTTGCGGACGGGAACGGCGACGATCATGCCCGACGCCACTGGTTCAGCGGTGAAGTAGGTAAGTTCGCCCTTGCGGACGGACTTGGAGAGGGGAATGACGGTTGCCACGTACATATATGTATAACCGTAGCATGTTTTAAGCCCTTTTGCCCGCCCCGCCGCTCGGAGATGTATCCCCGAGCGGCGGGGCGGGCTGTGGATTACTCGCTCTATTGACTATAATACCCTAATATGTTATTTTATAGAGGTAGGGAATTCGCTAATACAGCCTTTGTTTATAAGCGCTCACCGCCCAATTGACGAAGAAAAGGCCAAAAGTTGACTGCCCCAGATATTAGTGATAGAATACTTCTTATCGAATATCATTTATTAAATGTTTTAACTTATCCATAACCATATGCCCAAGAAAATATCGTTCAAGCCAAAACAGGTCACCAAGAAGATCCTCTCGCCGCTCCATGATCGGGCATATGACGTCATCAAAAATCGTTTCGGCCTCTCTGATGATCTCGAGCACAAGACGCTCGAAGCTATCGGCCAGAAATACGGCATCACGCGCGAACGCGTCCGTCAGATCGAACACGCCGCTCTCGAAACAGTCCGCAAGTCCGAAGAATACAAGGCTGAACGCGCGGCATTTCTGGAACTCCACGATATCATCAAGGAATTGGGCTCCATCGTCGCCGAAGACGAATTGCTCGGTGCAGTTTCCAAAGACAAATCAACCCAGAACCACATCGGTCTCTACCTCGTTCTCGGGAACGAATTCACGAAGCACAAAGAAGACGATCATTTTCAAACTCGCTGGAGCGTCGATGACGATGTTGCCAACACCGTTCACGCATCGCTTCACAAACTCTACGGCAGTCTCGCCGACGACGAACTCGTTCCGGAATCCGAGATGCTCGACCGTTTTCTCACTGAACTGAAAGATTTAAATTCCGAATACCGCAACGAAGAGATCGCCCGACGCTTCCTCTGTCTGTCCAAAGGCATCTGCAAGAATCCGCTCGGCGAGTGGGGACGCGCAGATTCGTCGAACATCAAGACACGCGGCATCAAAGACTATGCATTCCTCATGATGCGCAAGCACGGCTCTCCGATGCATTTCCGCGAAGTCGCGAAAGCCATCGGCGATACGTTCGAGAAAAAGTGCCACACGGCAACCTGCCACAACGAACTGATAAAAGACGACCGCTTCGTTCTCGTCGGCCGCGGCATCTATGCCCTCAAGGAATGGGGTTACAAATCCGGCGTCGTCCGCGATGTCATCAAAGAGATCCTGAAACGCGAAGGTCCGCTGTCGAAAGACGATGTCGTCGACCGCGTGCTCAAGGAGAGATATCTCAAGCGCAACACGATCCTCGTCAATCTCCAGAATCCGAAATATTTCAAAAAGAACAAGGACAAGCTCTACACTGCGGCTTAGTCCGCAAAATAAAAAATCCCCCGCGATGCGGGATTTTTTGTTTGTAAAATGATATGCTAGGGGCATATGCATCAGCGCGGATTCATCATTCCTCTCATCCTCATATTCTTCGGCGTCATTATTGCCCTCGTCGCCCTCGGTTTCTTCCGCAGCGAGAAGACACTCGGTGTGAACTACAAGAATCTGATCCATGTCGACTGCGGACTCACGGTGAAGACGCCGAAAGTTCACGATACGGTAACATTTCCGATCAAAGTCTCGGGCTATATCAACGGCTGCGGCTGGCTCTCGGATGGTAATTCGGGCGGTACGGTGACGCTCATCGGCACGGGCGGAGCACTCTCGAACGCCGTCCCGCTCTCGATCGCCGAAGCTTCCACAACGGATCTGCCCCTCTATTTCGAAGCGAAGATCTCTCCCGCAGTCGTCCCACATGACGGCACCGGCGTGCTCTTCTTCCGCAACACGGCTTCTCCCACGCCGGAAACTTTTCAGATTCCGGTAAATTTTGCGAAGTAGACATTCGTCTGCGCTCACCTTGGTAGGCAGCTATTAAACTGTTTGGTATACTACCCTCATGGCAGGTGACATAATCTTTTCTATTCTCGCATTCGTCATAGGCATTATCGGCAAACTCGCCATCATCTGGGTGCCGATTCTTCTCGCCTACATCGCCCTTCACATGTGGCATCACTTCGTGAACGACCGTTTCATCATGGGGATGAAGTGGGCCCTTCTCGAAGTCGAAGTTCCGCGCGAAGTGGAGAAATCTCCGCTCGCCATGGAGCTCGTCCTCATGAATGCGCTCTACCAGCACAGCTACAA
>CALRHN010000024.1:0-8407 GCA_943359425.1 Candidatus Nomurabacteria bacterium
CGTGAAGAATGTGTGCGAATGGCTCTCGATCTTCTTGAAGGCGAAATTGCGCAGCTGTTCAATGACTTTGATCTCGAAGAGAAGATGTATGTATTTGCCGAACCGGCCGATGAGTCCGGCGAATGCGTTGAGTGAGACGATGATGAAGACGAATGTGAAGAGCTGATGGATCGAAGCGGTGCGATCGGCGCCGGAAGCGGAGAGGATGTCGACGATTCTGCGATAAAATACGGGACGAATGATATCGGCAGAGATGCGGATGGTGAAGATGACGAGCAGGCTGAAAAAAAGCGGACTGAATTTCCGCATCTGGGGCCATATATAGCTGAATATGCGTCGGAATGAGAACATGATTGAGTTGCTACTCCAAGAGCTTTGGCGAATCAGATAGAGAGAGATATCCCGCGAGCTCGTTGTATATCTTCTTGAAATCCTCTTCCGACAGATATCCGCCTTCGCGGATGTTGTCGTTGATGAGGCTAGCAATCTCATCGATCCGTTTAATAGTGGCCTCATTGCCCTCCGTATAGAGATGCGGATTCGCATCACGCGGATAGCGTTCGCTGTATGTATCCATACGCCATTGCCGCTCTTTCAAAAGAGTCATCATGTCATACTCGTTTTTGTTTTTCTTGATGCCTTTGTCGTAGTAGAGCTGATATAGTGGAGCAATCATATTCATATAATCGTTCTTGACGCCGTAACGGGTCAGGTCGATCTCGACTTTTTCTGCCGGTTGTGGAACTGGATTCTGTTCGGGCTTCGACTCGTCTTTTACTGCGGTCAAAGTATCTTCTTCAGTCGTGTTGTTTTCTATTTTAAATTCTTGTGAAGCTCCCATGGTATTTTAGAGAAGCGGCGCTGCCGGCGAGCACAGCGTGCTTATGGTGTTATAAATATTTTTAAAATCTTTTTCGTTTATTACAGTACCCAAGGTACCATCCTCGATCGCCTCGTTCAAGACAGCGGCGAGCTTGTTGATCTGCGCAATAGCGTCCCTATTCTTCTCATTGACTACATTTGCATACTTGTCCGCCGGGAAACGTTCTTCGTATGTCCTCATTCGCCAATTGCTTCTTCTTATCATCTGAACTAACTCGGGAAATTGTCTCGTTCTGTAGGTAACTGGAATCCATAGACAATCTTCAAGAAAAGATTTAGAGATCCCGGTTGTTGGATCAATATCAGGAACTTCTTGCAATTTTTCTGGCCTCGGTGTTTCCATAATTATTCCCACTCCATAGTTGCGGGAGGTTTGTTAGTAATATCGTAGACGACTCTGTTCACAGCCTTGATCTCGTTCGTGATGCGCGTCGAGATGCGCTCGAGTATGGGGAATGGCAGTTTGGCGAAATTCGCCGTCATGGCGTCATCAGATTCGACGATACGCAGAACGAGCGGATGTTTGTACGAGCGCTCGTCGCCTTGAATGCCGACACTGCGCACGGGGAGAAATACGGCAAATGACATCCATATTTTCTTCCAGTATTTCGTATTGCGGAGTTCGTCTTCGATGATGCGCGTGGCATGGCGGACGGTCTCGACGGCTTCGGGCGTGACTTCTCCGAGTACGCGAATGGCGAGGCCGGGGCCGGGGAAAACTTGGCGCGTCGTGATCTCGAGCGGCATTTTGAGCGTTCTCGCCAGAGCGCGGACTTCGTCTTTGTACAGATCGCGGAGCGGCTCGTAGAGTTTCAGTTTCAGGTCTTTCGGCAATCCTCCGACGTTGTGATGGCTCTTGATATTTGACGAATGTTTCGTCAGTCCGCTCTCGATGCGGTCGGAATAGATCGTTCCTTGGATGAGCCACTGCGCTTTCGCCTTGATCGCTTCGCGTTCGAATATGCGGACGAAGAGCGTACCAATGATCTTGCGCTTGGTCTCTGGGTCCGTCACGCCAGCAAGCCCAGCGAAGAATTCTTTCTTCGCGTCGATGATCTTCAGATCAAGTTTCGCGCGAGCGAACATTTTCTTGATGTATTCCGTCTCGCGGTCGCGCATGAGACCCGTATCGACATAAACTGCCGTGAGCTGTTTGCCGATGGCGCGCGAGACAAGGAGGGCGGCGACAGACGAATCGATGCCGCCGGAGAGTCCGATGATGGCGCGCTCCTTACCCATCGTCATTTTGGCTTCAGTAATTATTTCGTCGACGAGGAAAGCTTTTGATCTAGAGGGTTTCGCATGGGTGATGTTCTTCACGAAGTTCGCGAGCATGAGCGAGCCTTTCTTCGTATGCGTAACTTCGGGATGAAACTGCACGCCGAAAATTTTCTTCTTCGTATTCGCATATGCGGCGATTTTCGAATGTTCCGTTGAGGCGAGGACTTCGAATCCTGCCGGAAGTTTCGTCACGACGTCGCCGTGATTCATCCAAACTTTCGTGCTCTTCCCTACTTTCGCGAGCGTGTGCTGGCCTTTGGAAACGGCGAGATTCATGAGACCGTATTCGCCGGAAGCGCCGCGGACAACTTTGCCGCCGGACAGATGCGCGATGAGTTGATGGCCGTAACAAATGCCGAGTATCGGAAGACCGAGATTGAGGACTTTGGCGTCGAATTTCGGCGCATTACTGTCATGGACGGAACGCGCGCCGCCGGAGAGAATAATGCCTTTTATGTTCGGGTTCTGGGCGATAACGGAAGCTTTCGTGTCGGACGGAAGAACTTCGGACAAGACGCCCATATCGCGGATGCGGCGGGAAATAAGGTGGCAATATTGGCCTCCGAAATCGAGAATGACGATAGTATCATGAGTTCCCTTCATGCGTGCCATTCTACCTTAATCCGGCCGGATTTACAAAAGAGAACACTCTTCCTTGCGTTCAAGGTCAGTTCTGGCTGAAATTCGAATTTTTGATTTCCTCCTCAATCTTTTATTTATCTCCCAGCCAACGTTGGAGCATAAAAAATGGAAGTTTACCGTTTAACCCGTAGAACATGATTATAAAAATAACAATATCACCTGTTCCAAAACTACTCGGCATAGTGAGAGAATACGGTAGTCCTAATTTTGAATTTAAAAAATAAGCTAGGGCACACAACCCAAAGAATCCTCCCATAAAATTTAATAGCCATTGTTGAATTTTATATAACTTCCCCTGACTTCTAATGAGCTCGGTAGAAATACCATGGACTTGAGCTCTATATTGAGTTGACGCAAGAAGTAAACAGTAAGCTAAACCTGCTAACCAAAATAGTGCTATAGAAATTAAATATAAATTGATCATTGGGCTAAAAATATAAAAACTGTCGAAGTAATAACAAAAGTTAAAGATGACACAACATAAATAAGGGCAGTTCTTTTTACTTCCTTAGGGGGTAAAGTGTTCATATTATAGAGACCAAAATTAGGAAGTGACAGGTATAAACCAAATCCGTAACCAAATATTAATTTAAGTAATATGTTTGGTTCCTGCCAATGGATTAATTTGTAAGTTAAAAAAGAAATTAAAAAAGACCAAAGCATCGCCAATATTAATGAAGTTAAAAGACCCACAGAATACAGAGCTTTTTTTGATAAAAACCAACCTGTTCTACGAACTGGAATCAGAATTATTAAAATAATAATTATAAATTTCATTATTGTTTGCTGCACAGAACGAGTACATTCGTATATTCGTCGCGATGCGTACCAGATTGTTCGTCAATCATGAGATATTTCTTGTCGGTTTTATCGTAGAAATAGCCTTCGGACATATCGCCGGTATCGAGACCGATCGCTTTCGTGATAGTGATGCCGCTCATTTTCTTCATGGCTTCGACGGCTTCCGTATACGTCATCGCCGTGGAGAAATTCAGCACGCCTTTTTTCGTGACGCCATTCACCGTGCCTTCGACGAAGAATCGGAGTTCCCATTGTTTCGGATTGGACGAGGTGAACGCTCCGCCGGGGCGAATATATGATGTCTGCTGAAATGCGTCAGCTTTTTCATTCTTCAAATCTGTGAGATATGTCGGGAAATCGGGAATCTGATTCACATATTCTATTTCGGGTTTGCCATCTTTAATGACGAGCAATCCGTTCGAGCCGCTCTTCGCAGTGTCTTGGCCGACCATGACACCGTCTTCGAGAGCGACGCCTTCGATCTCTTTGGTTCCCGGCGCATAGTACGCGCCTGCGACGACGAGTGTAACATTCTGACCGAGCGCCGTGTAATGAGTCTTGATCGCATCGAAATCAACTCCGTTCTTGAAAAGATCCGGATGGCTTTTGTTCGAAAGAAATTGCGCCTGCCCTTTGGTCTCGTCTTCGAGAGAGAAGAACGATCCCGCGCCTTCTATTTTGCCTTTGCTGTCGTCGAATTCGAGATTCACTTTCCGGCGGACAAAGCCTTCGTGCAAGTTTCCTTGATCAGGCATTTCAGTCATCTCGACCGATTTGACGGGACGGTTGTCGGTTTTCTCGAGGGTAGATTTTGAAAATACACTATTCGGAGCAACGAGAGTAGCTGCGAGGAAAATGCCCAGCTTTTTGATGAAGTCCCGACGGGAGTTGTCGGGATTTGGAGTTCCACCAATAGTTTCCATTGATGACATGGTGGACCGTACAGGACTCGAACCTGCCACCCCCTCATTGCAAATGAGGTGCTCTACCAGATGAGCTAACGGCCCACTAACACAAAGAACATTCTACACAATTATGGCGATAATGCAACGGATGTGATATAAAATAGCTTGTTTTCGGGCCCATAGTAAAATGGTATTACGCATCCATGGCATGGATGAGGTCGGGGTTCGATTCCCCGTGGGTCCACAGGAGAAGAAGTTAATTCGGGGTGTAGTACAGTGGCAGTATACGCGATTCGGGTTCGTGAGACGAGAGTTCGATTCTCTCCACCCCGACAAGAACAGAAAATTCTCTGATATAATAACCTTGCAATGAAAAAGCAAGGCTTCATCTACGCCATCGCCGCCGCTGTGAGCTGGGGCGCCGTGTATGCCATCGATCAAAAAATATTGTCTCGCGTTTCTCCGCTCGGATTGCTCTTCATCGACTCGGTTCTCACTGCTCTTGTCATTCTCCCTATCATGCTCGTGAATTCAGGCTCGATGAAGACGGTCTTCGCTTCAGGCAAAACAAGTGCGGGACTCATCATCGTTTCGCTGCTCCTCGCCGCGCTCGCGAATTTCTTTATCTATTCCGCCATCCGATCCCTCGGTGCGTCGACAGCATCTATTTTTGAAATCGCCTACCCGCTCTTCGTCGTCATCTTCGCATTCCTGTTATTCAAGCAAACTGTGAGCTGGTATTTCGCTCTCGGCGCCTGCCTGATATTCGCCGGTTCTATTATCATTATCAAATTCTCCTAATGAACCCCATCTTTGGAATTATTCTATTGAGTCTCGCCGGCGTCATCGGCGACTTCTTCATCAAGCTCGCGGGAAACGGATCGAAATACATGGAAGCAAAATGGTTCGTTCTTGGCGCGCTTGTCTACGCTGCGACCGCATTTGGCTGGTTCTACGTGATGAAGCATATCAAACTCTCATCTCTCGGTGTCATCTATTCCCTCTCGACCGTGCTTCTCCTTGTCGCCCTCGGTGTTTTCTATTTCCACGAAAAGCTCAACGTATACGAAATCCTCGGCATCTCTGCCGCTATTGTATCTATTATTCTTTTGAGCCGGTTCGCCTAGAACGGCTGCTGTTTCAGCGTCGTATTGATGACGTGTTGTGCGAATTCTTTCATTGTTGCGCCCACATGGACGAGAGATTTATGGAATGGCGAATGCTCGTGCAGCGCCGGCTGTGCATCGACTTCGAGGACATACACTCCGCGCGGCGTGACGATAAAGTCCACGCTCGCATATGAACCGAGACCGAGAGAGCGGTGGATCTGGCGCGCATAGTCTTCTAGTTTCTTACTCTCGCTCTGTTTGTGATGCGAGAATGCTGGACGCATATCGTAGTCGCCCGTCATGCGTGATTCATAATCGAGGAAATTTTTATTTTTCAATATTTCAAGCGGCGGGAGAACGTATGTCTCTTGTCCGCGGAATCCGGGAATGACGCCGACAGTGACTTCGCGGCCGTCCACAAAATGTTCGACGAGTATTTCCGTGCCGTCGGCAAGCGCCGTGGCGAGTGCTTCGGCCAAACTCGGCAGTGTCTCAACGATGGAGACGCCGAGCGAAGAACCGGACGATGTCGGTTTGACCACCCATGTCGGTGGTACGGTGCGGAAAACTTTCTGCACCGAGAGCGCCACATATTCTTCGAATGTTCCTTCGAAGTCTGTTTCATCGAGAGGCACAATGGCTATCGATTCCGGCGTTTTCAGGCCGAGCATACGGAAATGCTCCTTTGCGAACTTCTTGTTCAGTGACAGTGCGCCGCCGAAGGGCGTCGGTCCCGTATGCGCGATGGAAAGATTGCGGACGATGGACAGATCGCTGCCGTTTTCTCCCCCGCCGCCATGGAGAGCGTTCCATATCATATCGACGCTCGATGACAATTTGTCCGGCGTAACGGCGAGTCCATTCAAATGCCACGCGCCGGCGCGATCGACGAGTATGTCGACAGGTTTATATGCGTCAGGAAGATTGCGCATGATGTGTGCGCCTGTTTGCAGCGATACCTCGTATTCAGGACTCGTTCCTCCGCGAATGATGCCGACTCTGATCATGCAGACATTATAGCAAAAAGTTCTTCGAACGCTTGTCCTTGTGGAATCTGATGGCGAACCGATGCGCTTCGGCGTTGGCGAGCAGTATCTGTCCTTCACGGGATATGATGATGGATTTCTCGCCGAGCAGTCGTTCAGGTTTATGCCGCTCATTCTTCACGACGGCGACGACGGGAATGGCGAATTGGTAGCGTTTGAGCACGCGCTCGGCAATATTTTTCTGCGCGACGGATCCGTCCACGACGATGACGTCGGGCAATCCCCATTCGCTGTGGCGCAATCGGCGCGAGAGGACTTCTTCGAGAGCGCCGATGTCGTTGGCACCTTTCTGCGTACGGATGATGAATTTGCGGTATTCGGATTTAGCCGCTACGCCGTTCTCCACAACCGTCATGACGCCGACCATGTTTTTCCCGCTCATGTGAGCGATATCGTATGCCTCGACGCGATATTGTTTTACATTCCCCTCTTCAAGATTCTCTTCCTTGATAAGCGAAACATCGCGAATATGTTCGAGGGCGAATATCTGCCGCTTGATCTTGTCCGCTTCTTCGAATTCCTGTTTCTTCGCATGGGCCATCATGTCTTTCTTCAGGCCTGAAACGATACGGGCTTTCTTGCCTTCGAAGAGCAGTCCGATATTCTTCAAGTTCTTCTTATAGGCGAGAAGCGTAGCCGCATTCTCGAGATCGGGCGTGAGACCGAGCTGGCGGTAGAATTGGTAGTTGTCTTTCTTCGACGAACTCGCATCGATAAATGGAAATATCCGGCGGATGAGTTTAAGCGCCTCGCGCAGAGATGAACCGGATGTGAATGGGCCATAGCAAGCCTTGAACTTCACGCCTTTGGCAACGCTCGCATCGAAATCGATATTCTTCGCGCGCTCGACGATTATTTTCGGCAAATCCTCTTTCGTGACACAGACATGATTCCAGCTCTTGTCATCCTTCTCTTTGACGTTGTAATAGGGCTGATATTTTTTTATCAGATTGGCTTCGAGAATGAGCGCTTCCAGGACGCTATCGGTTTCCTGCCATTTCAAGCCATTCGATTTGAAGACCATGTCGACAATAGTCGGCCCGCGCGTCTCGATCAAATCTTTGGCGAAATAGCTCTTCGTCCGGTCGCGGAGCGAAGTCGCCTTGCCGATATAGAGAATGGACTTGCCCTTCAGGAAGAAATACACACCGGACTTGTCAGGAAGTTTGTACTTTTTATGGTCTTGACTTTTCATAATTTGATAGTAGTATATGTCCTACAATATTGCAATCATTCTTTGAAAAATAAACTTCTTTCCCATGAAGAAAATAATCGCATTCCTATTGACTCCGTTCAAAAAGGCACCGAAAAAATCTCAAAAACTTCCGGTTCCTCCGGTATTAGAGACCATTGCAAACATAGAATTCTTACGCAGTACCGATGTAGAAGCCACAAAAGGAGGTTACGACCATGAAGATTTCAAAAAAACCTTCACAGGGTATGTTGATCCGAATCTCGACCTTAGTAATTACGCTAAAGGAGGGGTGGAAACAAGTCAATCAACCATGCAAAGTTTTTTAGGAGGTTTCAGCTATAAATTGAAAAATGCCGGTGAAAAAATGGCTGACGAGTCTTCTGATAAGCGTCAAATTGCTATATGCAAATTGAAGGTTGAAATAAGCATTGAGGACTTGTTGGGTGAAAATTTCGAGAAATTCGCTTTTACCAATAAGAACCAGCTAATTGATGTATTTTCGAGACACCGCACAGAATTTCTAAGAGAAGCAAAAGGCAACGTTTT
>CALRHN010000024.1:8417-9219 GCA_943359425.1 Candidatus Nomurabacteria bacterium
TCCCTTACTTCAATAAGAAAACTCACAAACGTTTTGTTATTGTAATTTACGAAGACCCAGGATCATTTGAAACACTCGGCGATATTCAATTGCCAAGTTGGGGTCTTCAGGTTTTCGGAAAATGTATTAACAACAACCGACCAGTAGGATTGACTGCGCAATTATTTTTAGGGTTATAAATCAACCCTGAACTTTCTTAATAACCCCTGCAACTTAACTAGCAGGGGTTATTTATTTCTTCAAAACCTTTTTCAAATATTTGCCCGTGTACGATTTCGGATTGTTCGCGACTTCTTCCGGCGTGCCTTTAGCGATGAGCGTTCCCCCGCCCAAACCGCCTTCGGGCCCGATGTCGAGGAGATAGTCGGAGGATTTGATGATGTCCATATTGTGCTCGATGAGAACGACAGTATTGCCCTTGTTCACGAGGAGGTTGAGGACTTCGAGAAGTTTTGCCACGTCGTCGTAGTGCAGTCCGACCGTCGGCTCGTCGAGGAGATACATCGTTTTTTCGAGATGCGGACGATAGAGTTCGGATGAGATCTTCACGCGCTGGGCTTCGCCGCCGGAGAGCGTTGTCGCCGACTGGCCGAGCGCGATGTAGCCGAGACCGACGTCTTCAAGCGTTTTCAGGCGATCATAGATGGCGGGAATGTCTTCGAAGAATTTCACTGCTTCTTCCACCGTCATCTGCAATACTTCGTAAATATTTAGCCGAACCGGCTTTTGGCCGGGGCGGCTTTTTCCGCCTAATTTCACCGTGAGCGTTTCCTTGTCGAAACGTTTGCCGCCACAGATATCA
>CALRHN010000025.1 GCA_943359425.1 Candidatus Nomurabacteria bacterium
GCCGCCTGAATGTTCTTCTTATTATGCGCGCCCAAGAGCGGAATGTCCTTATCTTCCAAGGGTATTTTGCCGGTGAAGGGCGGATAGAACTTCGTGTCTCCAGCTTTTTGGAATCGGAAGATATTTCTCTTCGCCTCATAGTATTTTTCCACGCTGCCGTGATAGTTCATATGCTCGGGGAAAAGGTTGAGCAGGAGGGCGACGTTCGGCGAGTATTCGATGTCTTCGAGCATGTAGCTCGAGAGTTCGATGACGAATATTTCCTTGGAATCAACTTTGGCAAGAAGGATTTCCAACATTGGCTTGCCAATGTTCCCGATGAGCCGAACTTTTTTATTTCCTGCCTGCGCAGGCAGGCCCGCTTTCAACATTTCATATACCAAACTCGCCGTTGTTGATTTGCCCTTCGTGCCAGTGACGCCGATCGTTATGTTCTTGTTCTTCGAGAAGAAGATATTCGTGGCCGTTGTGTACGGGATCGTTATTTTGCTTTTTGGAATTCCCGGAGTCTTCACGGCGAGGTCGTAATTTTCCTGTTCCTTCAGATAATTCTTGCCGCGGCTCTCGTCGAGAATGCCGATCTTGATCTTCGGATAATTCTTCCGCAAATATTTTTCCGTTATCTTGCCTTCGCGGCCGTAGCCGACGATGGCGATGTTCTCGATGCCCAAGAACCGGAATGGCGTGGGAAGCGTGGGCGCAGGAGAGGTGCGGAGAACTTGTTTTGCCAGAGCTTCAGCGTGTTTGATCTTCGGCAAAAATGTTTTCACAACGACATCGCCCTTCCATTCCTTTGCTGCGAGAGCGAGCGCCGCTTGCGATTCTTCGAATGTCCCCACGCAGTCGAACGGTTTCATATTTCCGAATCCGAGAATATCTCGATAGAGGGAGACAAGCGTTTCATCGGCGAGAAGATTCTTGCCGAACAGTGTGACGAGTTTTTTCTTGGCCACAAATGGTGCGAGCATGAGAAAGACGAAGGCGCACTTCGCGCACTCGCCGCACCAGAGCGTGTCCGGCCTGCGCCCGAATACTTTGAAATTGCGATTGCAGCTCGAGAATGAAGAGAAATATTTCGGATGCTGTGCGAACATCTTCGCGACGCGGATCTCGTTGAACTGCCGGAGTGCGGAGAAATAGATGATGTCGGGCGTGATGAATGTGCGCGTGTATTCCTGCAGCATCGCTTCGAATTCGGCCGACTTGCTCCATTGATGGTTGATCATCTCGCCGCGATAGAGCATATTGCCGACATTGCTACTCGCCTCATTGCCGACGGCGACATACCGGTAACCGTAGAGCGCTGCAGAGAGAAGGCCCGTAAAGGCGAAAACGGCGGAAACGGGAATGTGACCGTTGTAGGCATCGACGTGTTCTTCGAAGAGTTTCGGATCGAGAATACGCTCTATTTTCAAACGTGGGTTGCCGATGACCTTCATGACATTCTCTGCGATAGGATCTTTCTTCTGTGTCTCGACGAGGAATGATGTGACAGAAAAGTCTTTCAGCAATTCTGCCGCGACGATGGAATCCTTGCCTCCGCCGATTCCCAATAGTATTTTGTCGAATATTTTATCGCTCGTGCCAACGGATACGGGAGCGGCCTTCACGTTCGAGTGGGGGAATGATGCGATCGCTTCGAAGGGCAAGTTGTTTCGATACAAGAATTCTCCCAAACCTTTTTTATACACCGTGTTCCAGAACTGCGCCTGCTCGCGAGAAATCTGAAACGGCAGTTGTATCTCGCGCGGACAGTAGAGTTTGTAATAACTGATGCCGAGAATGAGATGGAGCGGTCGGAGAAATGCATCGAGAGATTCTTTCGGGAGTTTCTTTGCTCCGGCAGGGAATAGAAGTGTTTCCATGAAGTGGAGTGGCGCGCGATCAGTGAATTCGATGCCGTAGTCAAAAGTCGCTTTTCGGCTTTTGGCGTCGAATCGATATCCTCGAAAATGGAATACGGCGGCTTTCATATGAGGCACTATACCATAGCTTGGGGCCTAGAGGCAGGCCGAATTTGACTTTATTCCGCAATTTGCTAGTATAACGAAACTGGCTCGAAGGAGCTATTTTAATTGCATTTTATGACCCGATCCCTCAAAAAAGGCCCATACGTCGATGAACGACTCCTCAAGAAGATTGAGGGCAAAAACCCGCTCCAGACTCCGATGATCAAGACATGGAAGCGCGCGAGCCAAATCTCTCCGGAAATGATCGGATTCACTTTCGGCGTTCACAATGGCAAGACTCACGTCGAAGTTCTCGTTACCGAAGACATGGTCGGCCACCGCTTGGGCGAATTCTCCCTTACCCGCAAGTTCACGAAGCACGGCGGCAAGATGCAGAAGGAGATCGAAGCCAAGAAGAAAGAATCTGAAATAGCACAGGCACAGGCTGCGAAGTCTACTGTCGACGAAAAGAAGAAATAATCCACTCCTATGAAAGCTACTCTCTCAAACTATAGACAGTCTCCCCGCAAAGTCCGCCTCGTCGCCGACCTCATCAAGGGCAAGAGCATTGCCATTGCAGAGACCGAACTCGCCTTCCTCGTGAAGCGTGCAGCAACTCCTTTCCACAAACTCCTCATGTCTGCAGTCGCCAACGCCCTCCAAGCCGGCGCGAGCAAAGACGCTTTGTATGTCAAAGACGTCCGCGGCGACAAGGGAGTAACGCTGAAACGCTCGATGCCCCGCGCCATGGGACGCGCATCGCGCATCAACAAGCGCGCATCGCACGTCATCATCGTCCTCGCAGAACGCGAAGTGAAGGCCGAGGCGAAAGTCGCGAAGGCAAAGGCCACGAAGGCTCCGAAAGCAACTAAAACCGTAAAAGCTAAAGAAGTCGCAAGCTAAACTTATGTCAAAAATCGTCCATCCATACGCACATAGATTGGTCATTCTCCGAGACTGGAAGTCCCGCTGGTTCGCCGTTCGCGGTCAGTACAAGGATTTCCTCCGCGGCGACGTTCTCGTCCGCACCTATCTCGAGAAGCGCTTGCGCGGTTCATATATTTCATCCATCGAGATCGAACGCAGCCAGAAATCAACGCGCGTCATCATCCGCACATCTCGTCCGGGCATGGTCATCGGCCGTCAAGGTGAAGGTTCGATCAAATTGAAGAACGATCTCGTCAGCTACATGAAGAAATCAGGCATTCCTGTTCCTGAAGAGCTCAAAGTCGACATCGTCGAAGTAACCTCTCCTGAATCAGATGCCCGCATCGTCGCCTATATGGTTGCCGAAGCTCTCGAAAAGCGTTTGCCATACCGCCGCGTCATCAAGCAGATGGTTGAGAAAGTCATGGCAGTCCGCGGAGTTTCCGGAGCGCGTATCGTTCTCGGCGGCCGTCTCGGCGGAGCTGAAATCGCCCGTGGCGAAGAGATCAAGCGCGGTTCTATCCCGCTTCAGACATTCCGTGCAGACATCGACTTCGCTCGCGAAAAGGCCCACATGACCTACGGCGATATCGGTATCAAGGTCTGGATCTATCGCGGACAAGTCTTCGATAAGGACAAGAAGCCAGCATAATCATTTTTAAACTACTACCATGTTACTCCCGAAAAAAGTAAAACACCGAAAGTGGCAGACCGATCGCACGAATCCGCGCTCTCTTTCTGCGGATACGCGCGGCGTCAGCCTCGTCTTCGGATCGTTCGCTCTCAAATCTCTCTCTTCGCACCGCATCCAGTCCAACCAGCTCGAGAGCGCCCGCAAGGCCATGACTCGCGCACTCGGCAAGACGGGCAAGGTCTGGACACGCGTTTTCCCTGACCGACCATATACATCCAAGCCGCCAGAAGTGGGCATGGGTAAAGGAAAAGGCGACCCGCAAGGATATTGTTTCCAGGTTCTTCCGGGACGTATCATTTTCGAAGTAGATGGGGCAGAGCCTGCAGTCGCAAAAGAAGCGCTCCGCAAGGCAGGTACGAAGTTGCCGGTAAAGACCCGCATCGTCGGACGATAAATATTTTATATGAAAGACATGAACACCAACGAAATACTGAAGAACATTGCGGACGCCCGCGAGAAATTGCGCGTCATCCGTTTCACCGCAGCCGGTGCGCGTTCGAAGAACGTGAAAGAGAGTTCTGCCTTGAAGAAACAGATCGCGAGATCTTTAACCGAATTGCGTTCACGCAAGAACGCCGCATAATATCATGACCAAAGCAACCGAGAAAAAACCAACAACGCTCCGCGGAACAGTCGTGTCCACCAAGATGGCAAAGACTGCCGTCGTCTCCGTTACTCGCTACGTGAAGCATCCGAAGTATCAGAAATACGTAACGATCTCGAAGAAGTACAAAGTTCACGATCCCGAGAGTGTCTGTGTCGTCGGCAAGACTGTCATGATCGTCGAGACTCGTCCGATTTCGAAAGATAAGCACTTCAAGGTAGTGCCTAGTGCTTAGTCTATAGACTATAGAAAATACGGAATTTGAATTACTAAAGACTAAAGACTATCAACTAAAGACTAATTTATGATCCAAACAGAAACAGTCGTAAAGATAACAGACAACGCCGGAGGAAAAGTCGGCAAGGTCTTCAAAGTGCTCGGCTCTGCCCACCGCCGCTATGCTCGCATCGGCGACATCGTCATCATCTCGGTGAAGATCGCGGATCCACGCAAGGGCGTGAAGAAGAAAGACGTCCATCAGGCCGTCGTCGTCCGCACGCGCGAAGCATTCCGCCGCAAGGACGGTTCGTATATCCGCTTTGACGACAACGCCGTCGTTATTCTCGAGAAAGACAAGCTCGAGCCGAAGGCAGGTCGCGTATTCGGTCCGATCCCGCGCGAGCTCGCTGAACGCGGTTTCCAGAAGATTATTTCTCTCGCACCTGAAGTGCTCTAAACTATATGATTAAAAAAGGAGACAATGTCATAGTTATCGCCGGCGCCGACAAGGGCAAGAAAGGCAAGGTCATCAAGGTCCTCGCCGAGCGTGTTGTCGTCGAAGGCGTTCGCATCCACAAGAAACACCAGAAGAGCCGCACGTCCGGAGGCAAGGGCCAGATCCTCGAAGTTCCGAGCTCGATTCACCGTTCGAACGTCATGGTCGTCGATCCGAAGTCAGGCAAAGGCACGCGTTTGGGCAAGAAAGTGGTCGCCGGCAAATCAGTCCGCATCAGCAAGAAGAGCGGCCAAGAAATATAATTGTATGTCTATGAAAACAGTAAAAGAAAAAGAAGAAAAAGCATTTGAGACCTTGAAAGGCCAGTTCGGCTACAAGAACAAAATGGCGGCTCCTCACCTCGTGAAGATCGTCATCTCTTCGGCAACCGGCAGCGGTATCAAGCGCGACAAGAATCGCAACGATCTCATCGTCGACCGTCTCGGCAAGATCATCGGACAGAAGCCTGCGCTCCGCTCTTCGAAGAAATCCATCGCATCGTTCAAGCTCCGCGAAGGCGAGCCGATCGGCGTCATGGTCACGCTCCGCGGCGGTCGTATGTATTCGTTCATCGACAAGCTCATCAACATTTCCATTCCCCGCACGAAAGACTTCCGCGGCATCGATCGCAAGATCGTCGACGCCATCGGCAACCTCACCATGGGCATCAAGGAGCACACGATCTTCCCTGAAGCATCCGACGAAGAATTGAAAGACGTCTTCGGTCTCGCCATCACGATCGTCACAACGGCGAAGACCCGCGACGAAGCCATGGCATATTTCGACCTCATCGGCATTCCGTTCAAGGAAGCGAAAAAATAATCTCTTAAAAAAGTCCGCTCTGCGGACTTTTTTGTTATACTGATTCCTATATGAAGAAACGAAACATTATCACAGTCGCAGGTGTTCTCGGGAGCGGCAAGAGCACGGCCGCGAAGAATGTCGCCCGCGCGCTCGGCTACCCGCACTATTCGGCAGGGGACTTCATGCGCGACATGGCGAAGGAGCGCGGGATAACGCTCGCCGAACTCAATGTTCTCGCAGAGAACGATGAAGCCGTCGACAAGGAGATCGACCGGCGCCAGAAAGAGTTCATGGATTCCCATGATAACTTCGTCATCGACTCGCGTCTCGGCTGGTGGCTCGCACCGGACTCTTTCAAAGTCTTTCTCGCTCTCGACCTCGATACGGCGGCCGAACGCGTTCTCGCCGACAAGGCGAACAATCCCAACCGGCTCTCCGAAGACAAACCCGTCGCGACATCGGAAGAAGTGAAAGCAAGCCTTTCAAGCCGTGCCGCAAGTGAACGCGCGCGATATATGAAATATTACGATATTGCGGATCATCAGAATCCGTCGAACTTCGATCTTGTCATCGATACGAAAGTAAACGGCATTGAGCAAGTGGCAGAGATGATTGTTGCCGGATACAAAGCCTGGCAAGCCTAGATTGACAAAAAATCGTAGTTTGCTAATATAGCCCCTGTGACCGATCTGGTCTTTCTGGTCCGCTTTTCTCCTTTGTTTGCCTAGGTTCTAGGCTGATAAAGAACAAAAGCGCGATACCGAGAGGCCCTCCGGCCCAATTTTATTTATGGCAAAAAAGTCCACCGTCTATAGATCAGTGCGCAAGCCAAAGTTCTCGACCCGAGCGAAGAACCGCTGTTTCAAGTGCGGTCGCGGTCGCGGTTATATGGGCGACTTCGGACTTTGCCGCATCTGCTTCCGCGAGCTCGCTAACGAGGGAATGATCCCGGGCGTCAGGAAATCATCATGGTAGATGATTTCAGCCGAAAGCCCAAAGCTTAAAGTCACAAGCAAGGCTCGGCAAAATCAGAATTAACTTTCGACTTTCAGCTTTAAACTTTCAACTTATTTATGGATCCAATCGCAAACATGCTCATCATGATAAAGAACGCTACGAACGCCTCGCGAGAGATCGTTGTTGTTCCGTATTCAAAGATGAAAAATGCCATCGCTACCTGTCTTCTGAACGAAGGCTATCTCGCCGGCATTGCGAAGAAGACGAAGAAAGGCTTTCCTGTTCTCGAACTCTCCATCGTCCCGACGCCGAAAGACGGCACTCCGAAAGTCTCCGAAGTAAAGCGCATCTCGAAACCTTCCCGTCGCGTGTACGTGGGCGTTCGCGATATGAAGCCGGTGAAGAACGGCCGCGGCATCCTCGTCATCTCGACACCGAAGGGCATTCTCACTGACAAACAGGCAAAGAAAGAAATGGTCGGCGGCGAAGCATTGTTCACCATCGCATAAATTTTATGTCACGTATCGGCAAACAACAGATCGAAATACCGGAAAAAACAGAAGTTGCTCTCGGCAACGACGGTTTGGTGAGCGTCAAAGGCCCGAAGGGTTCTCTCTCCCGCGTTTTCCGCGATGAGATCGAGATCAAATCCGACGGCAAGATCGTCACGCTCGCTCCGCGCAAAGACGATATCCTCTCCCGCGCGCTCTGGGGCACATACGCTTCGCACATCAAGAACATGATCTCGGGGGTCAACACGCCGTACGAGAAGAAACTCATCCTCGAAGGAGTCGGATTCAAATCCGAAGTCGCCGGCAAGATGCTCAACCTCGCTCTCGGATTCTCCCACCCTGTCCCTATAGCTATCCCTGACGGCCTCACGGTCACTGCAGAGAAGAACACTATTACGGTTACCGGTATCGACAAAGAACAGGTCGGACAGTTCGCAGCCATGGTTCGCGCGCTCAAGAAGCCGGAACCGTACAAAGGTAAGGGCTTCCGTTATTCCGACGAAGTCATCCGCCGCAAGCAGGGTAAGAAGAGCGCATAACCATTTTTTACGATCATGCAAACTAAACCACAAAAAAGAATACGTTTGAAACAAAAGATCCGCACACGCGTTTCCGGAACTGCAACGACTCCTCGCTTGTCCGTTTTCCGCTCGAACAAATTCATCTACGCGCAGATGATTGATGACACGAAGGGCGTCACGATTGCGTCCGCTTCCGACGTGAAGACAAAAGCCGGCTCGAAGAAGACAGAACGCGCAGACATGGTAGGCGTAGCTATCGCCAAGATCGCCCTCGAGAAGGGGATCAAGACTGCAGTCTTCGATCGCAACGGATTCCGCTACACCGGTCGTGTCAAAGTCGTCGCCGATGCGGCGCGCAAGGCAGGCCTGAAATTTTAATACACACTATTATGGAAACTAAACCAACAACAGCAACAAATACAGGAGCAAACAAAGGAGGTCGCGCGGGAGATTCTCGCGGCGGATCTTTCGGTGGCGCACGCGGCGGTGCTCGCGGCGGCCGTCCAAACCGTCCTGCATTTGATCGTCCAAAGCCTGAATTCGACCAGAAGATCCTCGCCATCCGTCGCGTTACCCGTGTCGTGGCAGGAGGACGCCGTATGACATTCTCTGTCGCTCTCGCGATCGGAGACAAGAAAGGCGGTGTCGGTCTCGGTACAGGAAAAGCTCTCGATACGGCTCTCGCCATCGGCAAGGCACTCAAGAGCGCGAAGAAGAATATGATCAGGCTCGAACTCACGAAGACAATGTCCATCCCATTCGATGTCTCTGCCAAATTCTCAAGCTCTTCTGTCATGATCATGCCGAACCACGGACGCGGACTCGTTGCCGGCTCTGCTGTGCGCGACATGCTCTTCCTCGCCGGCATCAAAGACGTCACATCAAAGATTCATTCAGGTTCTAAGAACAAGCTCAACAATGGACGCGCAACGCTCGCCGCTCTCTCAAAGCTTCCGCAAAAGAGAAAGATGATTGCGGCCGCAGCTCCCGCTCCCGCAGTCACTCAATAATCATTAAACTTTTATGGAACTACACAACCTCGTACGAAAAACAAAGAATAAGAAGAAGAAGCTCGTCGGCCGCGGAGGCCGCCGTGGAAAGACGTCCGGTCGCGGTACGAAAGGCCAGCTCGCTCGTTCAGGCCGCAAGCTCCGTCCGGAATTCCGCGATGCATTGAAGAAGCTCCCGAAATTGCG
This sequence comes from Candidatus Nomurabacteria bacterium, assembly GCA_943359425.1. Lineage (GTDB taxonomy): Bacteria > Patescibacteriota > Minisyncoccia > Phycocordibacterales > UBA9973 > CALRHN01. Next base: position 8,880 of record CALRHN010000025.1, read on the forward strand.
CGGATATCGTTTCGCTTCCATTCAAGTCAAATCAGTCACCGTTTCTCTCGGCGCTATCAACGACTCATTCGCAAACGGGGACACAGTCACTCCGGCAACACTCCTCGAACACGGTCTCATTTCTAAAAAGAAGGGGAACATCCCAGCCGTCAAGATTCTCTCTGATGGTGATATACTCAAG
>CALRHN010000026.1 GCA_943359425.1 Candidatus Nomurabacteria bacterium
GCGCTGGCGATGCTTCTCGCCGACGTCGAGATCCACTTCGAGAAAGGGAATCCGTCCCGCCTTCGAGCGCTCGAGTATGTATTCGCGCAGTTCGCCGCGATTGCGTTTGAGGAAGCCGATCGCTTCACTCTCTTTCTTCGTCGGATAGATGGAGACGAATATCGTCGCGCGCTTGCCGTCGGAGGACATGACGACGTCCGTGATGGAGACCATGGCGGTGCGGTTGCTCTCCCGCTCGAAGAACTCGGCGGCGAGGCGCTTCACGAGTTCAACCATTTTGTCATCTCGAATAGTCATATACTAGCTTGCCGTCATCGTGAATGCTTCCAGTACGTCGCCGGTCGCAATGTCGGCCTTGGCCGCCACGAGTATGCCGCATTCGGCGGGAGATTCGACGATCTTCGTCTTCATCTTATTCTGTTCGAGTCCGATGATGGTGCCGCGGCCGATCTCGAAATCACGGCGCATGATGCGCACTGATGCGCCCGTCGAGATGGCGCCGTCCAAGACTTTGCCGCCGATGACTTGGCGTTCTTTCGTCTTGCTGAAAGTCTTCAATATCTTCGCTGTTCCTGTCGTTACGAGCGTTTCGATGAGCGGTTTGCGGCGCGCGACCTCTTCTTTCAAGAAATCGCTCATCTTATAGATGATGTCGAAGAGATGCACGGCGACTCCGGCGTTCTCGTTGTGGTCTGTCGCAGTTGCGTCCATTTTTACATTGAATCCGAGGATGAGGCTTTCGCGGTCGGCCGTGCCTGTCTTGATATCGGCTTCACCGATGGCGCCGACGCCGGACGAGATGATCTTGAATCCGACTTCGGGAATCTCGCATTTCTGTATTTCATGAAGAACGGCTTCGAGCGTGCCTGCGACGTCAGTTTTCACGACGATAGGGATAATGATGCGCTCCGTATCCATCGCCGCGCCGTTCGGATCTTTCTTCTCCCGTGCTTGCTTGTCGAGCTTGTTCTCGAGAGCTTTCGCTTCAGCGTCTTTCTTCTTCTCATATGCCTGCGCGAATGCGCCGACATCGGGAACGGCGTCGAAACCGGTGAGACGGACAGGAGATGAGAATGTCGCGCTATCGATAGGGGCGCCCAAGAAATTCTCAAGCATACGCATACCGGCATATGCACCGCCAGCAACGACGAACATTCCTTTTTTCAGCGTGCCGTTCTTCACGATCATTGTTGCCGTAATACCGCGCTTCGGATCAATGCGCGATTCGATGATGACGCCGGTTGCCGGAATGCTTGCATCCCCGGTGAGTGCAGCGAGTTCGGCGACGAGCAATATCAGGTCGAGGAGTTCGGGAATTCCCGTGCCGGCTTTCGCAGAAATGGGAATGAACGGAATATCTCCGCCCATGCCTTCGAGATAAATGCCTTTCTCGACGAGATCATTTTTCGCTTTCTCAATATTCGCATTTGGCTTGTCGATCTTGTTGACGGCGACGATGTAGGGGATCTTGGCCGCGATAATTGTATTCCAAGCTTCGATGGTTTGTGACTTTACGGAATCTTCCGCAGAGACGACGAGGATGGCGATGTCGGCAGCGTTTGCTCCGCGCGAACGCATTTTCGAGAACGCTTCGTGGCCCGGCGTATCGAGGAAGGTGATCTTCTTTTCCTTGCCTTCGTGGGCGTGCGTGACTTCGTATGCGGAGATATGTTGTGTGATGCCGCCGGCTTCGCCGAGGACGACGTTCGTTTTGCGAATATAATCAAGAAGCGTCGACTTGCCGTGGTCGATGTGGCCCATGACAACAACGACGGGCGGACGTTCGGTATTCGTTTCTTTTTTTTCTGGTTTCATCGGCTTGTGGGAGAAATTCTCCGGAATTATGTGCGGGCTTATGCGACTTTCTTCTTCGCCTCTTCGAACACTTGCTTCTCTTCTGCCGACAATTCGTATATTGAAGCGAGTTTCTCGATCGGCTTTGCGAATACTGATACGCGTTCGCGCGAGTAGAGGCTCGAGATAACGACGCCGTCACCGAGTTCGTTCAAGAGACAGACGGCAAAGCTTTGGTTGGAGCCCGAATCGGCAAATGGATTGAATCGGAGCGTCGAGACGCCGCGGACGCTTTCTTTGAGCTTTACATCGATCTCTTCGCTGTGGGCGATAATCATGTCTTCGCGCTCTTTGATGCGGTCAAGAGTCTTGGCGAGAGCGGTAATCGTATCTTCGAGGCTCTTGGCCTGCTTGCCGCGGAAGAAAACGCGCAAACGCATCTCCGTTCTCACGATCCAGGCGAGGGTGAGGACTAAGAGGAATACTGTGATATAAAGGATGATGGTTGTGCTCATACAGCCTTGGATTATATACTATTGGTCACATTTTGCCTAATGAAAAAAGCCTCTAAAAAAACCATATATCTCGACAATGCATCGGCAACTCCCGCAGATCCGGCGGTGATTGCCGCCATGGAGCCGTACTTCGGCCGGATCTACGGCAATCCGAGCTCTTTGCACGCTCTCGGTGTACAAGCGCGCAGTGCCGTAGAGTCTGCACGCGAGCGTGTCGCCCGTGTACTCGGAGCTCACGCCGATGAAATATTCTTCACGAGCGGTGGAACAGAGTCGGACAATCTCGCCATTCTCGGCGCCGTGGAAGGATATGTCGGGAAGGCAAAACCGCACATCGTGACGACGAATATCGAACATTCGGCCGTGCTCGAAACGTGTCGCGCGCTTGAATCATCCGGCCGCGCAACGGTAACGTATGTGCCGGTGGAAGAGAACGGCATCGTTGATCCGAAGAAAATAAAAAAAGCGCTCAAGAAAAATACCATTCTCGTCTCCGTCATGTATGCGAATAATGAGATCGGAACGATACAGCCTATCCGTGAGATCGCGAAAACTATTCGTCATTTCAAAAAGTCGCGCGATGCACAATATCCACTCTTTCATACCGATGCGGCGCAGGCGATGAATTATCTCGATGTCGCAGTCGAGCGTCTCGGCGTCGACCTCCTGTCTTTCTCCGGCTCGAAGATATACGGGCCGAAAGGCGTCGGCGCATTGTTCAAGAAAAGAAATATTCCGCTTGCGCGCATTAATCAGGGCGGCGATCAGGAATCGGGACTTCGTCCGGGTACAGAAAATGTCGCAGGAATTATCGGTGTAGCGACTGCGCTTGAAATCGCAGAGAAAATGAAAGCTCGCGAAGCGAAACGTCTCACCGCCATTCGCGATCAGTTCTTCGCAAAACTTGTCCGCGCATTTCCAAACATTGTCATTAACGGCGATCCGCTTTTGCGTCTGCCGAATAATATAAATATTTCCGTTCCTGATATTTCGAGCGAACTCCTCGTCATCGCCCTCGATGCATACGGTATATGCGCATCGGCGAAGAGCGCCTGTCATAGCGGAGATGATTCCGCGTCATATGTAGTAGGAGCGCTCCGTTCCTCGAAAGAAAATGAGATTACCGGCTCTGTCAGGTTCAGTCTCGGACGTACTACGAAGAAAAGTGATGTGACAGAAGTCACTTCAGCCCTCGTTGAAATCATGCATCGACAGAATCGTTTGCCGTAACTCCTGCTTTTGATTATAATAAGGTGCATGGATATCAAAGACTTGAACAAGTCGCAGATGATTCTGCTTACGATCTTGCTCTCATTCGTCACATCTATTGCGACCGGTATCATGACGGTGAGTCTCATGCAGCAAGCACCCCAGTCCGTCACGCATAATATCAACCGTGTCATACAGCAGACCATAGAGAAAACGATTCCCGGTTCCACTACGAAGATGCAAACGGTTGTCGTGAAGGAAGACGATCTCGTCGTCGATACAGTCAACAAGACACGTATGAGCCTTGCCCAAATATCTCCGAGTCCTAAAGAAACTGGGGGAGCACTTCTTGGTTCAGCGTATTCTCTCGGCAATGGATTGTTTCTCTCTGCTTTCTCCGGCGCCGCTCCAGACAGGACGTACACGCTTGCTTTCGGCAAGAATACCTACACTGCGAAAGTTATCGGCGTCTCGCCGCTCGGTCCCGTGATTCTCGATACGGGAACGAAGACTGATGGAACGGCAGAATTTCCGAAATCGAACATTGCTCTCGCAGATCCCAAAGTCGGCCAGACACTTATTGCCGTTTCCACCATGCGTATCGGCAAAGGGGTCCTTCAGTCCGTCGAAATCAATGAAACAGAAATCGACGGGAAGAAAGTTCAATCAGGAGCGCTCATGCTCGATGGAGGTCCTGACATTTCCTATGCAGGGAGTCCGCTCGTTGATCTCGACGGGAATGTTGTCGGAATCGTGGTGCCCTCGGATACTGCATCAGCCCATGTCCTCGATATTCAGAGTCTGAAAGATTTTCTGAAGTAATTGACACTGTTAGATATTCGTGTTAAATTGAGAGTGTTCCCGAACTTTTCATTTTGAGATTTTAATTTTCAATTAATTCCATGTCTCCATTCAATCATTTCACAACGAAAGCAAAAGAAGCCATCCGCAAGGCTCATGAGCTCGCCATCGAGCGCGGACAGAACCACGTCTCGTCTCTGCACCTGCTCGCCTCGCTTCTCGTACAGGAAGAATCCATGGTCATATCGCTCCTCGACAAGCTCGAAGTCGATACCATCCTTCTCACCGATTCCGTTGTCGAAGCCATCGAAGCGCCCGAGTCGCGTAGCACGCTCTCGCCGTCGTATCAGATATATCTCACACCCGATCTCGCACAAGTGATCGAACAGTCGAGCAAGGTTGCGGGAGAATTCAAGGACGAATTCGTTTCGACTGAGCATCTGTTCATTTCCATACTCGATACTCCGGGCGAGGCCCGCGAACTCCTTTCGCGTTTCCGCATCCATCGCGACTCCGTCGCAAAACTCGTCGAAGAATTCAAGAACGACCACGTCACCGACGCGACTGCGCCGAAGAAATTCCGCGTACTCACGAAATACACACGCAATCTCACGAAACTCGCCCGCGAAGACAAGCTCGATCCCGTCATTGGGCGCGACACGGAGATCATGCGCATCATGCAGATACTCTCCCGCCGCACGAAGAACAATCCGATATTGATCGGCGAAGCGGGCACGGGCAAGACGGCCGTCGTCGAAGGACTGGCGAATCGCATTGCGAAGAATGACATTCCGGATTCGCTCAAAGACAAGGAAATAGTTTCGCTCGACTTGGGATCGCTTCTTGCCGGCACGAAATACCGCGGCGAATTCGAAGAGAGGCTGAAGGCCATCATGAAGGAGATCGAGAAGGCCGAAGGCAAGATCATTCTCTTCATCGACGAGATACACACTATCGTCGGTGCCGGCGCGTCCGAAGGCTCGCTCGATGCCTCAAATATGTTGAAACCTGCGCTCTCTCGCGGAGAACTTCGCGCTATCGGAGCTACAACACTGAAGGAGTACCAGAAACACATCGAGAAAGATCCCGCACTCGCTCGTCGCTTCCAACCTGTCTTCATCGACGAACCATCCACTGATGATGCCGTTGCAATTCTGCGCGGCCTCAAAGAAAAATACGAACTCTATCACGGCGTGCGCATCACGGATGACGCTATCGTCGCAGCTGTCACACTCTCGGCACGCTACATCACGAACCGCTTCCTTCCCGACAAAGCCGTCGATCTCATCGACGAGGCTTCGTCTGCGCTCCGCATCGCACTCGAAAACAAGCCCCCTATACTCGAAGACGCCCATCGCAAGATCATGCGTTTTGAAATAGAGAAAGAAGCGCTCAAGAAAGAAGCTGACAGCGATTCTGCGACTGCGAAAACTGCTCGTATGCGCATACGCGAACTCGATAAAGAGATCGCCAACTTCAAAGAGCAGACGAAGGAGATCGAGCTCAAATGGCAGAATGAAAAATCTCTCGTCACGGAAATCCGCATCATCAAGAAAGATCTCGACACGCTCCGTGTCGAAGCGGAGAATGCAGAAATGCGTGCTGACCTCGGTCGCGCCGCCGAGATTCGCTACGGCAGGATTCCCGATCTGAAACGCGAACTCGATACGAAACTCATGCGATTGAAGAAACTTCAGCGCTCGCGCCGCATATTGAAAGAGGAGATCACGGCCGAAGACATCGCCGAAGTCGTTTCCCGCTGGACGGGAATTCCGCTCGTGAAAATGCTCGAAGAAGAACGTCAGAAGCTCGAGCGCATGGAAGCCGAACTCGGCAAGCGCGTCGTCGGACAAGAAGAGGCGGTCAAAAAAATCGCCGACGTCATCCGCCGTTCTCGCGCAGGAATCAGCGATCCGAATCGTCCGATCGGTTCATTCATGTTCTTGGGCCCGACCGGTGTCGGAAAGACCGAACTCACAAAAGCCCTCGCTCAGTTCATGTTCAACGATGACAAAGCCCTCATTCGCGTCGACATGAGCGAATACATGGAACGCCATAGCGTGTCGAAACTCCTCGGTTCGCCGCCGGGCTATGTCGGCTACGACGAGAGCGGCCAACTCTCCGAAGCCGTTCGCCATCGTCCATACTCCGTCATTCTCTTCGATGAGATCGAAAAGGCGCATCCGGAAGTCTTCAATGTCCTCCTCCAGGTTCTCGATGAAGGTCGCCTCACGGACGGCAAGGGACGCGTCATCAATTTCAAGAATACGATCATCATAATGACCTCCAACTCCGGCAGCCAGTTCGTCGAGCGCATGGAATCTATCGGATTTACGAACAATACGGCGACCGACGATTATCGCGAGATGAAGGACAAGGTCATGGAAGATCTCAAGAATCATTTCCGTCCGGAATTCCTCAACCGCATCGACGAGATCATCATCTTCGACATACTCTCCGCAAGCGTCGTCCGCGAGATCGTCAAGCTCCGCACGGCAGTCGTCCGCGATCGCCTGCTCGCGAAGGGCATCACGCTTGAGATATCCGAAGACGCGCTCTCCTATCTCGCGAAAGAAGGCTACAATCCGCACTATGGCGCACGGCCGCTCAACCGTCTCATCCAGACGAAGATATTGAATCCCGTCGCATCGTTCATCATCGGCAAGGGCGTGACGAACGGGGACAGCGTCATCGTCGGCATCAAGAACGGCGAACTCACTCTCGAAACGAAGAAATCCCGCGTGAAAAGCACGATGAAGATGAAGCCCCGCGCGAAGGCGTAAATATTGGAAAATCCAAGAAAATGCTGTATAGTATACCCGTTCTATATGGCATTTTCTATATGCGTCGGTGGTAGAGTGGTCAATTACAACAGACTGTAAATCTGTCGCCTTCGGGCTACGAAGGTTCGAATCCTTCCCGGCGCACCAGTATTGAACTCAAAGGTTTGGAACCAACAAAGGAGTGGGCGGCGCAAAGCGCCGCCCACGCTGTTTCGCCTGTTTTCGCCAAGGAATTCTGGGTTCGGAATGGAGCACCGCCTTCGGCGGTGCGCACTGTTTTTTCGCCAAGAAGCAGGTTCGAAATCCCGTGCAATACAAAAACTAAAAAAGAATTTTTGTTGTGGAAATATTTTTGATATACTGGAAATGTTGAAACCATTATTATTAGGAAGTTAGCAGAAATGGCTATTCCAGCTATCTTAACTTAGGTTAGGGTTTCAACACTGGAGTAGCCATTTCTGCTTTAAACAAAATATGAATGAACAAAAATTCTTTTTGTATGCCCGCAAGTCCACAGATGTTGAGGACAAGCAGGTTTTGAGTATTGAAGCACAGCTCACAGAATTGCGCGCGTTTGCGAAACAAGAAAATCTGAATGTGGTCGAGGAACTGGTAGAGAAACAATCTGCCAAAATTCCAGGTCGTAAAATATTTAACGATATGGTCAAAAGAATTGAGCAAGGTGAAGCTCAAGGAATTTTGGCATGGAACCCCGATCGTCTCGCGCGCAATTCTGTGGACGGCGGAAGAATTATCTATCTTGTGGACTGCGGGCATTTGTTGATGTTGAAATTTCCCACTTTCTGGTTTGAAAATACTTCACAGGGGAAATTTATGCTCAACATCGCTTTCGGACAAAGTAAATACTATGTAGATTCTCTTTCCGAGAACACGAAAAGAGGACTTCGCCAAAAAGTCAGAATGGGAATATTTCCAAGCCAAGCGCCAATCGGATATATGAACGATTCGAGAACAAAGACAATCGTGGTGGACAAGAAACAGGCGAAAGTTGTGCGCTTGGCTTTTGAAAAATACACGAAAGGAAATATGCGACTGGAAGATATATCAAACTTTTTGGCGAAGAACCATATCACTACGCGTTCTGGAAAGATATTCTCCAAAACCAAAGCGTGTTTTATTCTTTCAAATCCTTTTTATATTGGACTATTTAAATATAGTGGTGAAATCCACGAAGGTAAGCACGAGCCAATTATTTCAAAGAAACTTTTTGATTCGGCGCAGGAAATGTTAAAAACGAGAGGAAGACCAGACAGGAAACATAAAAACGAACCACAAGCGTTCTGTGGACTTATACACTGCGCCGAATGCGGAATGATGATAACTGCCGAAACTCAAAAAGGTCATGTGTATTATCGTTGTTCCAAAAAATCTAAAACCATAAAATGTACGCAAGGATATGTTCGTGGAGAAGAAATTGATCGGCAATTATCATCCTTAATTCAAAAAGTTTCTTTGCCCACAGACTGGGCGGAAGAATTGTTGAAAATGGCAGAAAAAGATTTCAAAAATTCCGCCCAGTCTAATTCTGCTTTTGTAGAGGAAACCAAAAAAGATATTTTGAAAATCAATGTTAAGTTGGAGCGACTTCTTAATGGCTATCTCGACCAAGTAATTGAACAAGATATTTATCGTGTTGAAAAAGGAAAATTGTTGTTTACCAAGAAGTCGCTCGAAGCCAAAATATCTTCACTTTTCCAAAAACAGAATAATTGGCTCGAACCATTTCAAAATTGGATAA